>JBCDJA010000110.1:0-7501 GCA_038748465.1 Pseudomonadota bacterium | reverse complement strand
CTCGCGCCCGATGTTTCTTTCTCGTCCGCTTCGCCCATCCGGCCCGCACCTCCTTGCAGAGACTATAGGTCGGCCGGATCAGGCGCTCAAATGGCGCTATGGGTTTTTAAGACGGAGGCTGCATGGGTTCCACAAGGCCCATTGTATTCCCCGCCGGATCGGCGAAGAGGGCCACGGTGGGCCCGCTTGGAACCGACATTTTTTCCATCACGGTTGTCCCACCCCGGGCGGCCACGTCGGCAAGGGCTTTGTCGATGTCTGCAACTTCAATATAGAGCGTGACCCAGTTGCTCCCGTCCGGCGACTGACAAAGGCCGCCGGTCATCTCGCCGATCCCGAAGCCCTCGGTGCCGACCATGCCATAGCCCGTCGGTTCGTGCCGGGTCATCGTCCAGCCAAAAAGGGTCTTGTAAAAATCAAAAAGGGGACCGTCATCCTTGCCGGCAATTTCAAAGTGTCGAACGGGATTGGCCATGGGTTTCTCCTTTCTAGAGTTTCTCTTAGTCCGCATACCGATAGGGACCGGGCGCGCGCCCTGCTGCGACAGCCTCGAGGCGCGAGAGATGGTAGGTCCAGCCATCACCGTGGCCGGCCCGCCTGTCCTCTGGGAGGCCGGAATGGACAAGGCGCAGCCGTGTGCCGCCGTCCTCCGGGGTCAAGGTAACTTCAACAGTGCTGGCGCCCGGTGGCAGCACATCCCCGCCTTGCCAGCCCCAGGTAAAGACGATGCGCTCCGGCCCCACCTCTTTGAACTCGCCTTCCGCGGTCATTCCCGTTGATCCCATACGGATTTTCAAGGCACCCGACGGGTAGGCATCCAGCTGGGCTTCGGTGCCCATCCAACGGATTATCTGGGTGGGATCGGTTAGAAACGCGGCGACGATCTCCGGCCGAGCCTCGATAAAGATCTCTGTCGCAAAGTCTGGCGGCGGGGATGGGTCGATGGGGTCAGTCCTTCAGATCTTTGTCGATTTGGCTTGTCTGCTCGGCCTTCCGGCGTTTCTTCTCTTCGGTTTCGGCCATGATTTTCAAAAGCCCCAAATGCGCCGGCCAAAAGCTTTCAAGCCAGTCCCTCACCTCGGTCATCCGGTCCGGCTGGGCCTGGTAAAAGCGTTCCGTCCCCTGACGGCGGACGGTGAGAAGCCCTGCCTCCAACAACACTTTGAGATGCTGCGAGACCGCAGGGCGAGACATTGCAAAGGCGTCGGCGATGTCGCTCGCGCGCCGCTCGCCGGTGCGGGTCAGCGTGAGGATCTCGCGCCGTGTGCTGTCCGATAGGGCTTTAAAAACGTCATCCATGACTTACGTAATTAAATTCTTACGTAAGTGTCAAATTAAATTTTACCATCGGTCCAACGGGGCCGGGGGGCGCGAGCGTTTCGGGGTTGCGGAGGGGTTTGGAGAGGTTTGGGGAGGTTAGGGCCGGTCGCCAGCGGCCCACAACATGGCTGCGCCGCGAACGCCGCTTGAATCTCCATGCACATTCTTGACGACCTCAAGAGACAGGGTGTCGGTGAAGGCGTAGCGGGCGATGCGGGCGGGCAGCTCGCCATAGAGCCGATCGATGTTGGACAAGCCCCCGCCGATCACGATGCGATCCGGGTCGATCAGGTTGACGACCGTCGCCAGGCCGCGGGCAAGCCGGTCGACATACCGATCAAAGACGGCAAGGGCAGAGGCCTCGCCATCGTTCACAAGGCTTGCAATCTCGATGGGATCGCGCGCCGTTCCGGTTTCCCGCTCATAATCGGCCTCGAAAGCAGGGCCCGATAGCCACGTCTCCAGGCAGCCCGTGCGGCCGCAATAGCAAGGCCGGCCGGGGATCTCCTCGGCGCTTGGCCAGGGAAGGGGGTTGTGTCCCCATTCCCCGGCGATGCCATTTTGACCCTGGCGGCCGTTGCCATCGATCACCAGGCCGGCGCCGACGCCGGTTCCGAGGATAATGCCAAACACCGCCGCCGCCCCTTGTCCTGCGCCGTCGAGGGCCTCAGAGATGGCAAAGCAATCGGCATCATTGGCAACACGCACCTGCCGGTCGAGCCGCGCTTCCACATCCCGGTCGAAGGGATGACCGATCAGCCACGTGCTGTTTGCATTTTTGACAAGGCCGGTGGCCCGCGAGAGGCAGCCGGGGATGCCCAATCCGACCGGCAATCGCCAGCCGATATCCTGCTCCAGGTCGTCAACGAGTGCGCCGATCAGATCGACCGTCGCCCCATAATCCCCGCGCGGTGTCGGCCGTCGCTCGCGCCGAATGATTTGGTTGCGCTCATCAAGGATCGCGGCTTCCACTTTGGTCCCGCCGATGTCGACACCGATTCGCATGCCGTTCTTTGCTGTTTTGGACCCTGCCGTTTGGCCCGCGATCAACCCCAACGACCGCACCATGGATCCGCGTTAAATCAACCGTTACGCAATTGGATCAAGCACATGGCGGGCCAACGCAATGTCGTGCGGCGTCACATTAACGGCTTCGCAGAAGGCCGTTAAGCGCGCGTCCTCGGCAAGCAGGAAATCAAGAACGCCGATCTGGAACCCGCGTTCGGTCAGCCGGTCGCTCAGGCGGGCGGGCTCCTCGCCGCTTTGGGCCAGGAACGCGCCTAAGAGGCGAGGATCGTCCATAACCTGGGAGAAGGCGCGAATGGCAAGGGTTTCTGCGTCTGAGGAGGTCATGAAAGGGCCTTTCTAAGGCCCGCCGCAGCCCTCAAGGCGCTGCATCCGGGCCGCTCTTGGCAACTGTTGATTAACGATATTGAACGATACTCGAGCCTCAAATCACTGGCCTTACGGGCAGGCCTAACGTCAAACGGCATGGGGCATACCGGCAGGGCGCCGAGGGGGCCGCAAGACGCGGCGGACGCGAAACATTGATGGGTGCGTTGGGGCATTCAATCCCCACGAGGAGAGCAAGGTCCATGCAGAAAACGATCCTGATCGTGGAAGACAACGAGCTTAATATGAAGCTCTTTCACGATCTTCTTGAGGCGAATGGCTATCGGACATTGCAAACCCGCGACGGCATGAAGGCGCTCGAGATTGCCCGTGCCGACCGGCCGGATCTTATCCTGATGGATATTCAGCTGCCGGAGGTCTCCGGGCTTGAGGTGACCAAATGGCTGAAAGAGGACGATCAGCTCAGCGCCATTCCCGTCATTGCCGTTACAGCCTTTGCGATGAAGGGCGATGAAGAGAAAATTATGGAAGGGGGCTGCGAGGCCTATATCGCCAAACCCATTTCGGTCGCGAACTTTCTTCAGACGGTGAAAAAGTTTCTCGATGCCTAGCTGCCGCGAGATGCCCCGTCCTTGAAAGTCCGTATGCCCAGTTGTTCTTGAAAGTCTGCCATGTCTGCCCGCGTACTCGTCGTCGATGACATCCTCGCCAACGTCAAGCTTTTGGAAGCGAAACTGACGGCCGAGTATTTTGATGTCGTCACGGCCTTGAATGGCCCTGATGCCATTCGCATGGCAGAGGACGAAAGCCCAGACATTCTGCTGCTCGATGTGATGATGCCGGGTATGGACGGCTTTCAAGTGTGCCGGACCTTGAAGAAAAATCCAAAGACGGCGCACATCCCGATTGTGATGGTCACGGCCCTCGATCAACCCTCGGACCGGGTTGCCGGTATTGAGGCGGGGGCGGATGATTTTCTGACAAAGCCTGTCAACGATATTGCCCTGCTTGCCCGGGTGCGCAGCCTCGTTCGTCTTAAGATGATGATGGACGAATTGCGCATGCGCGAGGAAACCCAGGAAAGCCTGGGCTTGGCGCAGGATGCGGCCACGAGCGATGAGGCGGTCGTGGGCGCACGCATTTTGTTGGTCGAAGACAAGCGCTATGCCGTGAAGCGGATCAACCAAGCCTTAAGCGAGCATGCGGTGCACCACGAGGCCGGGTTCGACGCCGCCCTCGATGCCGCACGCATCGGGCAGTTTGACCTCGGGATCGTGTCCCTCTCGATGGCTGATTTCGACGGGCTGCGCTTTTGCTCGCAAATTCGCTCCATAGAGCAAACCCGGTCCTTGCCGCTTCTGGTATTGGTCGATGAGGGAGACACCAAGCGTCTGGTGCGCGGGCTTGAAATGGGCGTGAACGACTATCTCGTTCGCCCCATCGACAAAAACGAATTGATGGCGCGTGTGCGCACGCAATTAAAAAGAAAAGCGTATGCTGATCGTCTTCGGGCGCATCTTCAACAGAGCCTTGAAATGGCGGTCACCGACCAGCTCACCGGGCTTTACAATCGACGCTATATGGAGCGCCATCTACAGTCGCTCGTCTCCCGCTCGATCACCCAAGCCAAGCCCTTGTCGTTCCTGATCATGGATCTCGACTACTTCAAGTCGATCAACGACACCTATGGCCATGATGTGGGCGATGCCGTGTTGCGCGAATTTGCAAACCGTCTGATGCAGAGCGTGCGGGGTGTCGATCTGGCGTGCAGGTATGGCGGCGAGGAATTTGTCGTGGTGATGCCGGAAACCGACAAAGCCTTTGCGTTTATGGTCGCGGAGCGATTGCGCCAGGATGTGGCGGAAAAACCCTTCGTCATCGACGATGAGGTGGGCGAGCTCGATATCACGGTCTCAATCGGGGTGACCTGTGTCGAATCGAGCGCTGATGATGCCCTGACCGTCTTGCGGCGCGCGGACCAGGCGCTCTATCGGGCAAAGAACGAAGGCCGCAACCGGGTTGTTGCCGACGCTGCCTAACCGGGGCCGCGCCCGCTAATCCGAGCCGCGGCAGCTCATACCCCCCTGAAGTGCCAAAAACAAAACCCCCGGCAAGGACCTCACCAGGGGCGTTAGCGGTGCAAACCACTCAAACCGACTGACCGCGCAAAGCGACTGGGAAACCTGCCGCTATTTGATCTTGCCTTCTTTAAATTCGACGTGCTTGCGGGCAATCGGATCGTATTTCCGCACCACCATTTTTTCGGTCATCGTCCGCGTGTTCTTCTTCGTCACGTAAAAATAGCCCGTGTCGGCCGTGCTGTTGAGCCGGATCTTAACGGTCGTTGGCTTCGCCATGGGTCGAACTCCAGATTGCGCGCGCGCTCTATGAGGCGCGGGTTAAGCCATTCCGGCGATGGCCTGTCAAGTCTGCCGTCGCGGGTTTGCAAGGCCCGCGCGGGTCTGCTGCCGGCAACGGGCCGAGCCGATTACGCCTCATCGACAACCGGTTTGCCGGCGCTGAAATACACAAACGGGCCCTTCGCCTCGAGGCTCTTTTTACCCGCCATCCGCTCGGCGACCTCCTCGATCACCAGCCGAGTAATGATCGGCAGATCCAACCCATTCGCGGCCTCCGGCGTAAACCACCCAATATCGGCGAGTTCGCCGCTGTGTTCTCCGTCGAGCCCGTCCGAGGTCAGAAAGTCTTCCGCTTCGGCCAAGAAAAACCGCGCATCGAAGCGCTTGGGCCGGTAGGGCGGGGTGATTGCCCGGGCCACGAGATGGAGATCGGCCAAGGCAGGGCCTAGCCCGCCAGCGTAAAACGCTTGCCAGGCGGGGGATTTGGTGCGCGGCGTCCGCTCAAAGGGCCGGCCTAGGGTGATGCCCACCTCTTCAAAGGTTTCCCGCACCGAGGCCATGGCCTGCGCCCGCCCAAGGGAGAGGGCATCCTGGGCCTCCAGCCGCGCCTCGATATGAGGCTTGAGCTGGGAGGGGGCCGCAGCACGATAATCTGCCCGGTCCACACGTCCGCCGGGAAAGACGTATTTGCCTGGCATGAAGGTGTGCGTGTTCACCCGCCGGCCCATCAGCATGTCGAAGGTGCCTTGCCGGCGACGGGTGAGGATTAAGGTGCCAGCCGGTTTGGGACGCGGGGCCCGGGTTTTCGCCGTATCGCGCACCTCGCGCGCGTTTTTGTCGTCAAACACCTGCTGTTTGAAACCAGCATGGCGTCCGTCATCGCTCGCGCTTGGTGCGTTTGGCTTTGGCCGATTTCTTGGATCGGGTCGCTCGTCCATGGCGATCGCTCTTTTTTTTGCTGGGGTCCGCATCGGATTTTTGCGCCCCGGCTTTGGCCGAGCGCTTTTTGGACCGGCGTTTTGCCGATCCCTTGGTCTTGTACTCGCCCAGCAGGGAGAAACGCAAACCGCCCGACAGGGGCGCGGCTTCCTCAAGTCTTACATCGAGCGTGTCGCCGAGCCGGAAAACAAGCCCGCTGCGCTCGCCCACAAGCCGATGGCCTTTCGCATCGTGTTTGAAGAACTCATCGGGCAAGGCGCGCATGGGCACCAGACCATCGGCCCCGGTCCGCTCGACACGGACGAAGAGCCCGAAGCGGGTGACCCCGACAATGCGGACACGAAATTCTTGGCCGATAAGGGGTTCCATGTAAGCGGCCATATAGCGGTCCGTGGAGTCCCGCTCGGCGGCAAGGGCGCGCCGTTCCGTGCCTGAGATGTCCTCTGCGATTTGCCCGAGCCGGGAGGCGTCTTCATCGTTCAGCCCATCGGCACCAAAGGTGTGGGCCGCGATCAGGCCGCGATGGACGATGAGATCTGCATACCGACGGATTGGCGATGTGAAGTGCGCATAGCGGCCGAGGTTGAGCCCAAAATGCCCGATATTGTCCGGCGCATAGGCCGCCTGACTTTGGCTTCGTAGCACCATTTCGCCGATCAAGGGCTCGTAGGCCGTGCCCGCCGCCCGCTCGATCAGGCGGTTAAAAACCGCAGGTTTTATTACTTGCCCCTTTGCAAGCGACAGAGACGTCGTTTTGAGGGTCTCCTGCAGGGCTTCAAGCTTTTCCTTTGCCGGCTCGTCGTGCACCCGAAACAACGTCGGCACCTTGCGCCGCTCTAGGGTCTCGGCGGCCGCGACATTGGCTTGGATCATCAATTCTTCAATAAGCCGCTGGGACAAAAGGTAGGGCTCTGTGACGATTTCCTTCACGGTGCCGTCCGAACGCAGACGGATCCGAGGCTCGGGCAAATCAAGGTGCAGGGGCTCGCGGGCCTCCCGTCCCCGATTGACCACCTCAAAGGCCTCCCAGAGCGGTTTGAGGACCGGTTTCCACAGCGGTTTTGTTTCGTCATCGAACGTGCCTAAGCGGGCCGCTTCCACCTGCGCATAGCTGAGCTTAGCGGCTGACTTCATCAAGCCACGGATGAACTCATGGGATCGCTTTTTGCCATTGGCCGCAAAAACCATCCGAACGGCGAGGCACGCACGATCCACATTGGGACGCAGACTGCACAAATCCGTCGACAAATCTTCCGGCAGCATGGGAACGACGCGGTCGGGGAAATAGCAGGAATTGCCCCGTTTGCGCGCTTCCCGGTCCAAAAGGCTGCCGGGCCGGACATAATGGGCGACATCGGCAATGGCAACGATGACAATGACACCGCCTGGATTCTTCGGGTCCGGGTCGGCCTCGGCCCACACCGCGTCGTCATGGTCCCGCGCATCGGGCGGGTCGATTGTGATGAGGGGGATGTCGCGCAGGTCCGAGCGCTGTTTGAGGGTCACCGGCTTGGCGGCTTTGGCTTCGG
>JBCDJA010000109.1:0-7532 GCA_038748465.1 Pseudomonadota bacterium | reverse complement strand
TACTCAAAGGGGTGCTCAACGGTGTGGCGCCCCAAGCCGTTAAAGGCATGCGCGAATCGATCTCGATGTATCGGGCCTTCTTAAGGGAAGATCCGTACCGGCCGTATTATGCCCTGACCGATGAGGCCCAGGACTATATCCGCCGCTACGATACGGGCATTCGCGGGGGCCTTTTAGGCCGGCTGCGCCGGGAAGTGTTTGCCCGGCTCCCGGGCCAAGAGCCGACGGCACAAAAAGCCAACAGCAGCGACTAAACCACATCATTCATGCGAATGAAAAACGCCCCGGGCGATTTCTCCTCCGGGGCGTTTTATTGTGGTGTGTGAGGAGTATCAGGCTTAGCTCATCCGGTTTGCCCGGCCGCGAGCATAGACCTCATAATCGTTGCGCTCGCTCCGACGCAGAGACTTAAAGCGCACTTGCGTCAGCGCAACGCAGAGCACATTGGCGCCCACATCGGTCAAGGATTTGATCCCCGCCATGGCCGTTGAGTAGGTGGTCGTCCGGCCACGAACACAGAACAGCACCGCGTCAGCCATGGTGCCAAGCACCTTGGCGTCAGACACCGTCAAGGTCGGCGGCGTGTCGATGATCACCAGATCGTACTCTTTGCGCAGTTCGCGAATAAGCGAGATCATGTTGTCCGACCGTAAGAGCTCACTGCCGTTCTTCACGTCCTTACCAGCTGTGATGTATTGCAGATTTGCCATATTGGGATCGGTCCGCGTCACATCCTGGCGGTCTGCGCGCGAGGCAAGGAGGTCCGTGAGGCCGATGTCGGGGCCTTGCAGTTTGAAGGTGTTGTGCACGGACGGACGGCTGAGATCGCAGTCCACCAGCACCACCTTCTCGCCGCCAAGCGCACTTGCCCGGGCAAGGGCGACCGCAGTGGTGGTTTTGCCTTCACCCGACCGGGCGGAGGTTACGACGATGCAATTGGCCCGGGTATGTGTGTCGTTGAGCCAGAGCAGCGTCCGCAGCGACCGGATATTCTCGGCAAAGACCGATGCGGGCCGCGCCAGAACATAATCGAGGAACGGGATCCGCCAGCCGGGACGTCCGATCTTGGGGATTGCGACGGCGGGAATGCCAAAGGCAGTTTCCACCTCATCGCCGGACCGGAAGGTTTGGTCCAAAAGCTCCTCGATATAGGCGAGCAAGAGGCCAATGAACGCACCGATCACGATAGCGATCACCATAAAGAGCTTCTTGTCCGGGAAGGAGGGGCTTTGGGGCACAAAGGCTTGGCTGAGGATCCGAGCATCCGGCTCTTGGATGTCAAAGCGCTGAGCCACGTCTTTGGAGCTTTGCAGGAAGCTGTTGAGGAGGTCCTGGTCGGAGCGGGCTTCCCGCTCAAGAGCGCGCAGGCCGATCTCGGCCGTGTCGGCTTGGGACGCAACGGCTTGGCGCGATTCAAGGTCAGCCTCAAGGCCGGCAACCTCTGTGCGTTTTGCCTCCACCTCGGCTTCCATCGCCGCGGCAACACGCGCCACTTCACGAATGATCGTGCCCCGCAAGCGGCTCACCTGCGCATTGGCCGACAGGACGTCAGGATGGCGGGGGCCTTTTTCAGCCTGGAGCGCCGCCAAATTGCCAAGGGCGTCGGTTTCCTTCTCGCGAAGGTTCCGCAAGCCGGCATAATCGGTCTCATCGGGGATGGCGCCGCTGCGGTTTTGGGCAAAGCGACGGATTTGCTCAAGCCGGGACTCAGAGGCCGTCAGCTCGGCTTTTGCCGTGATCAGACGACGGCTTAGGTCGGAGATTTGCTCCGTCGTGAGATCTTTTTGAACCCCTTCCACGAGGCCTTTGTCGATCCGATAATTGGCGATTGCTGCTTCGGAGGTTTCGACCTTCGAGCGCAGCTCATCAAGGCGTGAATTCAGCCAGGACGACGCCCGTTGCATGGCATCGAATTTCGTTTCGAGCTGATTGTCGATATAAAGGTTCGCCAGGGTCGTCACCGCGTCCTTTGCAAGCAACGGGTCTTCTGAGGCAAAACCGATCTCGATGACCCGGGAGCGCCCGCGCGAGGTAACATCAAGCCGGCTCTGGAACTGGCGCACCACCCGCTCTTTGTTGGCTGCCACATCGGGCGTCACGTCGGTCACCTGTTGCGGAGGCACGATCCAGATATTGGTCAGGCTATGAAACCCGGTATTGATCGTCCCAAGAACGTTCGTAAACCCACTGAAAGGACCGCTGCCTTGGGCCTGGCGAAGGGCAGAATTGAACTCCGGGCGAAGGATCAGTCCCAGCTCGTCAACCGTGCGCTCGGCAAGCGTGCGCGATTTCACGATCTCGATCTGGCTGTCGATCGAGGTGTCGGGCAAAACGTTTTCAAGCGTCGGCAACAGGTTGCCGAGGCTCATCTGGTTTTGCTCCACGATGACCGTGATCTTGGCACTGTAGAGCGGTGTCATGCGCGACACGGCAAGCGCTGCGAGCAGGGGCACACAGACAAGCGCCAGCAGGATTGTCCATTTGCGCCGTTCAATCATGCGCACGAGGAACAACACCGCGCTTTCATTTTCCGCCACATGCGAGCGGGGTTCAGCGATTTCCCTCAACGGGGGACGTGCCCCGCGCGAGCCTGACTCATCCATGCGTCGTTCGTAGCTGACCATCGTCTCCGGTCTCCCTGTTGCGACGAAGGGCGGCGAGGCGAGTGCGCTAGGCCTCCCTGCCGCCGTGGCAATCTGTGCCGGCGCCCCGCGCGCCGTGCTTTACAAGGAATTGGCCTCGGCAAGTTTCACGCCAGACCAAAGCGTCTTAGACAAGGCCCCGTTCGGCCGCTTCCCGCGCCAAAATGTACGGGCGCATGACCGGATCGGAGAACCCGTACTGGGTCTGCCCCGATTCGAGACGTGTTTTGACGATTGATCCGCCCTCGCTGCTCGCAAGGCCCTCCAAGATCGTGGTCATCTCGCCATCGCTCGGCAGAGCGATGCCAGCCTTGCCGCGGACGGCCGCCAGGTCTTCGAGGGTGAAATATCCGTAGAGGTCGCATGCGCACAGGGCAGCGGCGCAAGCTACCGCGCGCTCGGTCTCTTTGTCAGAGCCAGCCAGCGACGCGGTGTAAGACCGCTCGACGGCCGGGGGCGCAATCGCCGAGACTTTCGTTACGGCCTCCAGCAAATCGGCTTTTTCAACCCGGGTGCTGCCCCGGCTAATTGCCGCCTGTCCGCAATGCAAACAGAGCAGCTGCGCCTGATAGGGCAGCCCGCGCGAGAGGGCCACAATCCGGTCTTTGACAAAGGGATCGTACTGCAGGCCGGAGGCTTTTTCGCCGGCATTGATGAGTTGGCGTAATTCCGTCTCCGGCATCAACGAAAGATGCACGCCAACGATGTTGCGTTGGATCGACGGGTGTTTGCCGAGGAGATCGTCCAGGTCCTCGGCGACGCCGACAACGAGGAAAGTCACCTGGGCCGATGCATCGGTCAGACACTTGATCGCCTCGGCGAGTTGGTTGCGCATGGCCGGGTCGGACACCCTGTCAAACTCGTCGATTCGAAAGATCACGTGGCTGTCGCGCAGATGCGTCAGCGCCTCGGTCAGCTCCTTGGCCCCAAACGGTCCGTCGGGAAGGAGAGCGTTGAAGCTGTCATCGTCCTGGCGCAGCCGTGCACCGGGAATACTGCGATAGGGGAGGGGGATGTCTTTGAGGAAGCCGCGGAAGATCTCCTCAAAGGTCGTCTCAGAGGTGCACGAACAGTTGAGCACCGTGATCCCGCCTTGGCGCGCGATCTCGGCAACGACATTCGCAAGCGAGCTTTTGCCATAGCCCCGCTCGCCATAGATCACCACATACGCCTTCCACTCTTCGATGGCGGACACGATGCGGCGTAGTTCTTGGCGCCGGCCCGCAAACAGTTTTGCAAGGCGTTTGGGCTGGGTCGGCGTAAACGCTTCCCGCAGGTCCGACAGCGCGGCCGCGGCCTCGCTGGCGCCGCGATTGGCCGAGGCCATGGACATGCGAGAGGCGAGGAAGCGGAATTTCGGCAAGTCGCCCAAGTCGCTCTCCTCCGGCGTGGGATGGGCCGGTTCAACGAGCCGAGGCTTCGGGAACGGCTTTGCGGCATTCGGGCTTTCTTCGGCTGGGCTTGGACCATCGCCGATAAAAAAGTCTTGCTCGGTTTTACTCAACGGGGCCTCCTTACTCGCATCACCTGCAGGGCCACCGCGGGATTTGGTGTCATGGACGACGCGAATTTTTGGCCCGCGTTGCCCAGATCGCACCGATTTTAGGCCGGGGTCTGCCTGCGCTTGTCCCGGTTTGGCATCGCCGGGGCTTTGCTTTACCCGCCGTGAGGCCATACCGCCGTGCTTTCCTGCTGAGACAAGCGGCGAGCGCCGTCTTGTCGTCTCGCCTTGATCAGCAGACTTTGTGCCATCCGCGTCGGCCGATTTGGCCTGCGAACTTGGTTCGGATTGGCGCACCGGTGCGCGGTGCGGACGTTGCCCAAACCGGCGCAACCAGGGTTTGTTCTTCTTTTCTTCGCTCATGACGAGACGCCTCGGTCAACGCGGGCTCTGCACTTAAGCACAACGCAGGAACTGCAGGAACTTATGAGAGGGGTGGCAAAGGTGTGTCGGCGCGCTGTCGGGCTTTGCTCCTGCCCATTCTGCTGATCCTATCCCTGCGATGGCTTGTTGTTGCCTTGCGAGCCATAGCTGGCTGGATCGTCGCACGACCACGCCCCTACCCGTTCACCCTAATTAGCAGATTAACTCCGTTGGACTATGCCCGCAATCGTCCTTTAGCACTTGCACAATAGGGAGCGGGCGACCCTCGCGCAGGCTTCCGCGTTTACCTATTTTAGCAAAATTGTTGCCATTGTCGGGCACCAACCACGGCAGGGCGCGTGAGACACATCAAGCGGCCCGTCTCCTAAGGCGTTTAGGCCCCAAGGACTGGTTTGCGCCTTGCGGCTCATCCGGCCTTTGGGATACTCAGCGTCAGGGAAAGTCAGATTCGTTTGATTACGGAAATGACACGCCGCGGGGGTGGTCGATCTTGTCCTGCCAAGTCGCAGGGGCCTGCCAAGTTGCAGGCCAGGTCGGCGGGGACTTTGCACGGGACGGAGTGGCGAGCAGCAGTGCCGCCGACCAGGAGGGAAAGAGACTATGAAGCGATTTACATCACTCATAACGGTGTGTTTGGCCGGGCTTGTGTTGTCGGCCTGCGCGTCAACACGCAATCTGCCGTCGCTGCCCCCAGCACCGTCCACGCAATACCAACTCGATACGGGGGACCGCATCCGCCTCGATGTCTTTGGCGAGGAGCGCATCTCAAACACCTATACGGTGGGCGATCAGGGGCAAATCTCCGTCCCCCTCATTGGCGAAGTGACAGCGCGCGGCCGGACGGTCAATCAGCTTGAAACCGCCGTTGAACAGGAATTGGCCAAGGGAATTGTGGTCTCGCCGAGTGTGAGCGTCCAGATCGAGGAATATCGCCCGTTTTTCATCCTTGGAGAGGTCGAGCGGCCGGGCAAATATCCCTATGTCGAGGGCATGACGGTGCTGTCAGCTGTCGCGGTTGGAGGTGGCTTTACGTTTAGAGCCGAGAAAAACGCCTTTGAGGTCACCCGGACAGTCGACGGTCAGCAAGGTGAGTTTGCCGCCGATCGGGATGCGGTTGTGCTTCCGGGGGATGTGATCTTCGTCCGCGAACGGTATCTCTAAGGGATCACGACGGCAGGACGCTTTACCCCGAGCGCGACGCTTCACTCGGAGCAGGGCACCTCGCCCCGATGAGGGGGCCACGGCCGGGGCGGCTTGGCTTTCTTCTGTCGCAGGTCTTATCTAACGCCACCGCCTCAATGCGGGACGCCCGCACCACACGGATTGGGAACGCTATGACACAACGACAAAACAAGCGCGGGCCGCGAGGCCGCACACCAAAGCCCGCCGCCGCCTGGACCGGGCTCACTGTCATGGGCGTTGGGCTTGGTATCGCCGCTCCGGTGCTTGTGACCCCTGGATTTGCGCAGCAGCAAGAGCTTCGGGGCCAGACGGTATTTGAGCGCGATCGCCCGGAATTCGATGCAAAGGGGATCGATGCCGGGGGCTTTGTTCTGTTCCCTACGTTGTCGGTCACAGCAACCTACGAAGACAACATCTTTGCCGATGAAGACGACGAAGAAAGTGACACGATCATCCGCACACGGCCCGGCATCCAGGCACGGAGCAAATGGTCTCGCCACGAATTACGGGCTGGAGCCGATTTCCGGGCCAACAGCTTTCTTGATAATTCTGAGCAAGACACCGAGGAATATGGCGCCGATGCAAGCCTGTTGCTCGATATTTCGCGCCGGGCGAATTTGCGTGTCGGCGCGGCCTTCGACCGGCTGACGGTCGATCGTGCCGACCCTGAAGAGGCCGGTCGCGAGGACCCGGAGGAGCTTGACCAGCTGCGCGGAAATGTTGTGGCCAGTTACCGCTTTAACCGGCTCGGCATTGCCGTTGAGGCAAAGGCCAGCGACATCTCTTTCGTTGATGAGTTGGACGAGGATAGCGATCGCCAGGAATATGAAATCGCGCCAAAGGTGAGTTACGAGTTCTCACCGGCACTTTCCGGCTTTGTTGAGCCGTTTTACCGGGTCCGCGATTTTGATAACGATCGGGATGCCGGCGGGATCGACCGAGATTCAGACGTGCGCGGAGCGTTTGTCGGCGTGAGTTACGATCTCACGGAAATCCTCTATGGCGATACCTCGATCGGTTATTTCGATACCGAGTTTGCCGATGACAGGTTCGATAATGAAACCGGGGTGTCGGTCCGCAGCCGAACGACCTGGAACATCACACCGCTCACCACCCTCAAGGGCACGGTCTCGCGGGAAAACCTCATCACCAATGAGCCAAACTCATCGAGCCGGACCCGGTTTCTTGTGGGCGCCGAGGCGCAACACGAATTGCGCCGCAATGTGTTGGTCGGCGCCAAAGCGTCATTTTTCCAAGACGACTTCACGGACGATGACCGGGAAGATGACAACCTGACCTTCGAAGCGACGGCCGATTATTTGGTCAATCGCTATGCGTCGATCGCGGCGTCCTGGGACATCACGGATCGGGATTCGTCGCAGGATGGCACAAGCTTTACCCGCAATCGCTTTCTGATCGGCATTCGCACGAAGTTCTAAGGCGCAGGCTCACGCGCAGGCTTCCCTGACATCTTATGCTTGAAAGGCCGCCCCGCCGGCAGTCGCGACTGCGCGGCCTGGGCGCCGCCTTTCCGCATCTTGCTCTGTGACAAAAACCAGACTTTGCGGCCTCAATTTTGCTGTGCTTGACCGCAACGGTCGCCAAAACACGCGGCGGCCGGCTTTGCGCCCCGGCTTTGCGCATTGGGCTTGTGCCCCAGCGTTGCGATCCCGTTGTGCGTGGGGGTGCCGCGGTCCTCGAACGGAACGGCCATCCGCACAGTACCAGGTGCCGCGGAGCTTAACGGTTGGTCATGAATCACTTAGCGTTGTGGAAAACGTAAGGGGACAACAGAAGCGTCCGATGCGAGTATCGCAGTCCAC
>JBCDJA010000108.1:0-7533 GCA_038748465.1 Pseudomonadota bacterium | reverse complement strand
CGTTGTAAGCCCCACACCGACGGTATAGGCGAGCGCTTGCTGGCTGTCCTGGGCGTAAATGAAGGTGTCGACGATGTTGGTTTTGGACCGGGTTACAGCTGCCTCCTCGGCCCCGCTTTCGAGGAACTGGGCAAGTGTCGCATCAAGGGCCGCCTCCAGATCGCCAAGGCTGACGCCGGGTCGTGGGATCGCAGACAAAAACAAACAGGTGTTGTCGACCGCATCGCGCCCATAGGAGATCCCAACCGATGCGGCGACCTTCTGTTCAACAACCAATTCCTTATAGAGAAGGCTCGTTGGGCCGCCGCCAAGCAAATCGGCGAGAACCTCCAGCGCCTCCGCCTCGCCCGGCTCAGCCGTATTGCGCGAGGGGGTGACATACCAGCGGCTTAAGCTCTCCTGGCGTACCCGAGCATCGGCATAGGTCAGACGCTTGGGCAGGATCGAGGGCGGGTCTTGCGGGCGGATGCGATCCACCTTTTCGCCGGCTTCGATCACCCCATAATATTCTTCTGCAAGCGGACGAAGCTCCTCAGCTGAGACGTCTCCGGCAACAATTAGGATCGCGTTTTTGGGAGCATAGAACCGGTCGTAGAAGGAAAACGCGTCCTCCCGTCCCAGGCCCTCAATCTCGTGCTCCCAGCCGATGATCGGCTGGCCATAGGGGTGATTAATGAAAGTTGCCGCCGACATCCGCTCTCGCAATATGCTGGATGGCTGATTATCGACCCGGCTACTCCGCTCCTCCAAGATCACATCCCGCTCGGTTGTCACCGCCTCCTCGCTAAGGCGGAGATTGCGCATCCGATCGGCCTCCATCTCCATGACGGTTTCCAGGCGATCGCGTGCAACCCGCTGGAAATAGGCAGTATAATCCCAGCTCGTAAACGCGTTGTCCTGGCCGCCATTGCGAGCGATGATTCTTGAGAATTGTCCGTCCTCAATCGTATCGGTGCCCTTGAACATCAAATGCTCAAGGAAGTGGGCGATGCCGCCCTTGCCTGGCGGTTCATCCGCCGCCCCGACCCGGTACCAAACCATGTGGGTCACCACCGGAACGCGCCGGTCTGGGATGACGACGACCTCCATTCCATTCTCGAGGGTGAAGGATTGGGGTTCGACCGAGGCCTCGACCGGGGCGGTGACCGACATCAATGCGGCTCCTAAAAAAACCAAACTAAAACGTGCAACACGAGCAAGCTGCCGGGCGCGTCGCGCCAAGCCGGATAGCCGCATGGCAAACCTCATACTGCCGTCTCCTTGGACGGTAGGGGTGAAAAGCAGCGGGTGAGAACGCGTCCGCTGAGTTGGTGCAGACCCTATTGCGCGCTGTCGTCTTGACCTGACGTGGTGCTGCCCGGCGGTCCGACAACCTTATCGCTGACCGCTTCCTCGCGCAGGCGATCGGCTTCTGCTTGGGCGTCGATCGCATCTGCCTCGGCCGGGTTCTCGCCGCGCAGGTTCAAGATCGCGTCGGTGAGAAAGCCGGTGGCTGCCTGCTTCTTATCGTCGGACGCGTTGAGCGATTGGCGAATGGTTGGGTCTGCCTCGTTGCCGCCGCTCTGCTGCACGATAATGGCCTCGGCCGAACCGGGCTCAACGTCGGGCGATGCGCCGATAATCGCCTGTTGGGCCTGCGCCTGGGGCGATAAATTGCCCGGCCGCGGCGCCCCCGGTTGGGGTGGGCGGAGGCTGTAATCGGGCGGCATGACGAGGGGGGCCTCGGTCATCACCGTAAATTCGTCCGGCGATTTCTTTTCAAGGCCGAGTGAGGATTTAACGCCGCCACAGCCCGACAGGCCAAGAGCAACGACCCCAAATCCCGCAACCAAAGAAAAAGAGCGAACCCGCCCGCTGTCTCGTTTTTGTGCACGCGCCATGGCGCTCTCCCTCCTGCGTTTCGCTTTGGACCGAAGTGGCGGTCCGTGTCGGTCTTGCCCCACCCTGACACCACACGAAGGGCGCCGGGCATACGGTGTTGTTTTAGCCTGTTTCCGTTCAGTTTTGAACGGATGTCGACGTCCGCGAGCGAGCGGTGGATCCTGAAGCTGGGCCCGACGGCGGGCCCGGGGGTGAGCCAGGGTCGTCCGGCGCGCGCCCCGGTCCCCGTTTTTCGGCCTTGTGGGCCTCGGGCGCCTCATCCTCAGGCTCGTCCCGGCCGATCAAGGCCTCTAACAGAAGCGCAATCACCCCAAGCGTAATCGCCGCATCGGCGATGTTGAAGACGTAGGGGAAATAGAGTCCGCTGAAATCGAGAAAGTCGACAACTGCGCCGTAAATGAGGCGGTCAATCGCGTTGCCAAGCGCACCGCCCGTCACAAGGCCAATCCCGATCAGCGCATAAACGTGGGTCGCCTTGCGCAGCCACCAGAGCAAATAGGCCACGACCGCAAGCGAAAACGCGATGAGCACCGCCCGGGCCATCACGCTCTCGGCCGGGAACATGCCAAAACTCACGCCCTTATTCCACACCATGGTGAGGTCAAAAATGGGCGATAAATCAATGCTTTGGCGTTCGGGAAGACGCAACCAATAGAGAATGCCGGCCTTCGTCACCTGGTCGCTGACCAAGATTCCGGCGGCGATCCCTAAACTGGTGCGACGGGTGATCATTCAGCCGCTTCTCCACTGTGCCGAGCCAAATAATGGCGAACCGCGTCGGCATCGCGCAAACTCAAGGTCGGGTATTCGGGGTCGGTGCCGACCTCCGGCAAGACACGCCACGAGCGCTCGCACTTTCGTCCGGGCGCCATGGCCGGCTCGACCGAAACATGGGGCACGTCCGGCAAGCGAAAGGCCGTTTCCGGCCCCCCGCCCACCTCAATACTCACCCCAGATGTGATGGCGATTTCGGCAAGATCGAGGCCTTCAATGAGCGTCCTGTCTGATTTGTCGGCAAGATGCACAATAGGGGCCGCCTCCAAGCTTGAGCCGATGCGCTTTTCCCGTCGCTCAATTTCAAGGGCGCCGGTGATGACGCGGCGAATGTCGAAGACACGCGCCCACTTTGTGCCCAGCGCCGCGTCAGCCCAAGCCTCCGGCACCTCGGGAAAGGTCTGAAGGTGAACCGACCCGTCCTCACTCGGAAAGCGGTTAAGCCAAACTTCTTCCATGGTGAACGGCAGGACCGGGGCAAGCCAAGTCACCAGGCAATGAAACAGCCGGTCGAGCACGGTTCGGCAGGCTCTGCGGCGCAGCGCATCGGGCCTGTCGCAATAAAGGCTATCTTTGCGGATATCGAAATAGACCGCAGACAGATCATTAGTCGCAAAGGTGAACAAGGTTTTCGACACCTTCGCGAAATCATAGGCCTGGTACCCGTCCCAAACGATCTTGTCGATTTCGGTCAGGCGATGCAGCACCCAGCGTTCAAGCTCGGGCATGTCGGCGGGTGCAAGGCGCTCTGCCTCCGTAAAGCCCGCAAGCGCGCCAAGCAAATACCGCA
Source organism: Pseudomonadota bacterium (assembly GCA_038748465.1). Classification (GTDB taxonomy): domain Bacteria; phylum Pseudomonadota; class Alphaproteobacteria; order M2410; family M2410; genus JBCDJA01. The sequence goes on along the minus strand of JBCDJA010000108.1, from coordinate 4,088 downwards.
TCGTATTGCGCAAACGCCGATAGGCATCCGAGCTGCCCTTGATGATTTCCGGCCCGAGGCGCAAATCCTCCGTATAGTCAGCACCGGCCACCCACAGCCGTAAAATGTCCGCACCGCTTTGTTTGATCACATCCTGCGGAGCGACATTATTGCCGAGGGACTTTGACATCTTGCGCCCCTCTTCATCGTTGACGAAACCGTGGGTCAGAACCGACTGATAGGGCGCCTGGCCGCGGGTACCGCTCGCCGCGAGCAGCGAGGATTGAAACCATCCGCGGTGTTGGTCAGACCCCTCAAGATAAAGATCGGCTGGCCAGGAGACACCATCGGCCTCGAGCACGATGGCGTGGGTTGAGCCGGAATCGAACCAGACATCGAGAATGTCATCCACTTTTTCATAGGCTGACGGATCATAATCAGGAGCCAAAAAGCGCTCGGCCGCCCCATCGGCAAACCACGCATCGGCCCCCTCGGCCGCAAAGGCTTTGGCAATGCGGGCATTGACGGCTTCGTCCTTCAGCACCTCTTGGCTTTGTTTGTGCACAAAGAGTGCCAGCGGGACGCCCCAGGCCCGCTGTCGCGACACCACCCAGTCGGGCCGGTCGGCGACCATGGCTCCGATGCGATTGCGCGCGCGCGCCGGCACCCAAGCCACTTGGTCGATCTCCTCAAGCGCGACCTCGCGCAAGCTGTGGTTTTGCCCCTCCCCCGGCTGATCCATGGCGATGAACCATTGGGGCGTGTTGCGAAAGATCAGCGGCGCTTTTGACCGCCAGGAATGCGGATAGGAGTGATCGAGCCTGCCGGACGCAAAGAGCTGCCCCGCGTCCTGAAGCGCCGACATCACCGCCTTATTGGCCGGCCCATCCTTGCCGGCTTTTTTGCCCTCCGTCTCAATCACTTTGAGCCCGGCAAAGAGGGGCACGTGGTCGTAATAACTGCCATCGGCCCCAACCGTATGCGGAACCTCGATGCCAAAGCGCAGGCCAACGTCAAAATCATCCGTCCCGTGACCAGGGGCGGTGTGCACAAATCCCGTGCCCTGCTCCTCCGTCACATGATCGCCGGGGATCAAGGGAACCGGAAAATCATATCCCTGTCCGCGCAAGGGATGCGCGCACACCGCACCTTCCAAGGAGGGAGCATCGCCAAGCCGTTCCCAATGGGCGATATTGGCATCGCGCGCAACAGCGTCAGCTAGACCATCTGCGACGATGACCCGTTGGCCCGGCTCGGTGCGGCTCGGCTCACCTGGTTGTTTTACTTCGTAGACCCCATAAGAAATGCGGGGCGAGTAGGCGATGGCTCGGTTGCCGGGGATCGTCCACGGTGTCGTTGTCCAGATCAAGACAGACAGGCCGTCAAGCCCCTCGCCCTTGACGATAGGAAACCTTACATGGATCGTTGGCGACCGGTGATCGTGATATTCGACTTCAGCCTCGGCCAGTGCCGTTTGCTCAAGGGTTGACCACATAACGGGCTTCGAGCCTCGATAAAGCAGCCCATTCATCAGGAATTTATGCAGCTCCGAGACGATCCCGGCCTCCGCATCAAAGGCCATGGTGGTGTAAGGACGGTCCCATTCGCCGGTGATACCGAGGCGTTGGAACTCCTCACGCTGAATATCGATCCACTCTGCCGCAAAATTTCGGCATTCTTGGCGGAATTCGTTGATCGGCACATCGTCTTTATTGCGCCCATTGGCGCGGTATGCCTCCTCCACTTTCCACTCGATCGGAAGCCCATGACAATCCCAGCCGGGCCGATAGCCCGCGTCAAAGCCCATCATATGACGGCTACGGATGACAATGTCCTTCAAGATTTTGTTGAGCGCGTGACCGATATGCAGATTGCCATTGGCATAAGGCGGCCCATCGTGCAGAACGAAGGGCACGTGACCGCGCCGGTTTTCTTTGAGGCGCTTGTAAATATCCAAACGGGCCCAGCGTTCAAGCCATTCGGGCTCGCGTTTGGGAAGACCGGCCCGCATCGGAAACTCTGTTTGCGGAAGAAAAAGCGTTTTGCGGAAATCGAGCCCCTCGGCCCCGCGCTCGGGCGTCCTATCGTCTGACATCACAATCCTGCTGAAACCTGTGTGGCCGCCGCACGCATGCGCTTCTATCTGGCCATAATTGGCTGCGCTTCTAGCAGTTTGGGCGGCAAGACGGCAAGGCGGCGCGAAGGGTCGCGAAGGCGGGCAGCCCTCGGGCCTTAGTGCAGCGGATCGCCGGTTGCTGCGGCCAGTTGGGCCCGGGCGGTTTCAATGTCCTTGGCAATCTGGGCCTTGAGCGCGTCTGGCCCATCAAACTTTTGCACCGGCCTCACATAATCGATGAGTTCCACCGTCAGGTGCTTGCCATATAGGTCGCCTTCAAAGTCGAACAAAAACGCTTCAAGCCGCACCTCGTCAGAGCCGAAGGTTGGCTGGGGCCCGAGATTGGCGATGCCCTCGACGACTTGGCCCGGTTGGTAGGCCGCCGGCCCCGGCAGCGTGACCCGAACCGCATAAACCCCATGCGCGGGCTCAACCAGACCGCTGAGAGACAGGTTGGCAGTTGGAAACCCAAGACCGCGCCCGCGCGCATCGCCGGCCTCGACCCGTTGTTCAATGAACCAGGGATGGCCCAATAAGCGGGCCGCGTCTTTGGGCTTCCCGCCCCGTAAGAAGTCGCGGATTTCAGTCGATGAATTGGTGCGTGCCGGGTCTCCGTCATCGACGACGCGATCGACGATTGTGACGCCCAGGCCTTCCATTTCGCCCATATAGGCTAACACAGCCGGATCGCCTGCCCGCTTATGGCCGAAGTGAAAATCATACCCGGCAACCACATGGATGGTCGCGAGGTCCCGCAGCAACACCGAGTCGATAAAGTGCTGGGGGCTGGTGCTGGCCATCCCCTGATTGAAGGGCGCCGCAAAGAGGACATCCACCCCGATGCGGTGCATGATCCGCGCTTTCGCCTCGAGGGGTGTCAGCCGGAAGGAGGCTTTTTCAGGCCGGAAGAACTCTTGTGGATGGGGCTCGAACGTTAGCACCCCAACCGGCACGCCAAAATAATCGGCCCGTTCGCGCGCCACATCGATGACCTGCTTATGGCCCCGATGCACGCCATCGAAGTTGCCGATGGCCAAAACGGCCCCTCGGAAAACAGGATCGATCGTCGTGAAATCTTGGATGACTTCCATTACCGGTCGCAGCGCTAGGGTGTGAGACTGTGTCGGCGCGCTTCACTCGGGAACGCGAACTCACATGAGCGCCGTTGGTGAGGGTTGGTATCCCATCTTCGTTGAGATTGGACTAATGCGGCAGCGCACAAGGGGCTAAGCGTTGCAATCCTTCAACGTGGCGTTGCAGGGGGTTGTGGAAAGCCAATCGCGGCCCGGCTCACGCCGATCGCCGCATAAAAACGCCTTCTTCAGTGCAACACAGATCCCGCAACACCATCTTCGCCGGGCACACCCCTAATGCCCTCTCATGTCGCCTCTCTAATCGTTCTTCGACGGCACCATGAGGCTCGCCTCGCCGTCGATCACCATGTCATCTCCGACAAAACACTGTGTCTGCATGATGACGCGCTTTTTCTCGGGGACGACTTCCTTCACCGTGCAAACAGCGCGGACCGTATCGCCAATCCGCACCGGCGCTTTGAAGCTTAGGCTCTGCTTGAGATAGACCGCACCCGGTCCGGGCAGCAGCGTTCCCAGCACGGTCGAAATAAATCCGGCCGAAAGCATGCCGTGGGCAATCCGCTCCTTAAACATCGTCGTCGCAGCGTAGGACGCGTCGATATGGACCGGGTTTGTGTCGCCCGATACGCCGGCGAACATAAGAATGTCCGCATCGCTCACGGTTTTTGCATATTCCGCCGTTTGCCCTGGGCTTATCTCTTCCACCCGATAGCCAATCCGCGCCATCCGCGTTCTCCCCTCTACAACCGTGCACAGGCTCAAAGTGTGCCGGAGGTCTGTCAAAACTCGCGTCGATTTAACCGTTTTTTATCGGCGGTCGCCTAGCGTCTGCGCCCATCCTCGCCCGGCTTGCTTAGACAAAAACGGGTTCAGAGGGCAAAAGGCCCACACGGATCCGG
>JBCDJA010000107.1:0-7536 GCA_038748465.1 Pseudomonadota bacterium | reverse complement strand
TAAAATGCATGCCAAATTCTTTGACGAGAAACGGCACGCCCTTGAATGGGCCGGGGGAAAGGCCCTGCTTGATCTCATCAAGGGCGTGGTCCCGCATGATCGCGACGACGGCATTGAGGGCGGGATTGTGCCGTTCAATGGTTGAGACGGCCGCGTCCACCAGCTCTTCCGGCGCAACCTCGCCGCGGCGCACCAGCTCCGCCAGTCCTAGTCCGTCATACTCAGCGTAGGTCTCGAAGCCCATGCCGCCCTCCCTCTTGTGGTTGTTGTTGGGTGAGTTTTGCCCAAGGGGCGATGCAACGCAATTGCGCGTTGCAGGGCGTTAGGCGCGCCAGATCGGGGTGCCGGACCCGGGAAGCCCAAGGCGAGACCACTTTTCGGTCACCGTCTCCACGACGTCTTTTTGCATGGTCAGTTGCTCGCCCCATTCGCGATGGGTTTCAGGCGGCCATTTGTTGGTCGCATCGAGGCCGATTTTGCCGCCCAGCCCGCTTTCCGGGGAGGCAAAGTCCAGATAATCGATGGGCGTGCCCTCGACCAGGGTGATGTCGCGCACCGGATCCATTCGGGTGCTGACGGCCCACATCACATCTTTCCAGTCCCGCGCATTGATGTCGTCATCAAGCACGATCAGCCATTTCGTGTACATGAATTGACGCAAATAGGACCAGGCCCCCATCATCACGCGCTTGGCGTGGCCCGGATAGGCTTTTTTCATGGTAATGACGGCTATCCGGTAGGAGCAGCCCTCTGGCGGCAACCAAAAGTCCACAATCTCGGGGAATTGTTGGCGTAATAGCGGGATGAACACCTCGTTAAGGGCCTCGCCCAAAACGCTCGGCTCGTCCGGCGGCCGGCCGGTGAAGGTCGACAGATAAATGGGTTTCTTCCGCATGGTGATGGCCGAGACCTTAAACACCGGGAAGGGCTCAACCGCGTTGTAATAACCCGTGTGGTCCCCATAGGGGCCCTCATCGCCATACTCATCGAGGGAAACATGCCCCTCCAACACGATCTCTGCTTGGGCCGGCACCTTAAGAGGTATGGTCTTGCAATCGACAAGTTCTGCGGCGTTGCCGCGCAAAAGCCCCGCAAACTGATATTCCGACAGCGTATCGGGAACGGGTGTGACAGCGGCAAGGATCGTGCCCGGATCGGCGCCAATGACGGCGGCGGCGGGCAGGGGCTCGGGCTTTTCCTTTGCCCAACGCCGATAATGCTGCGCCCCGCCTCGGTGTTTTAACCAGCGCATCAGTGTCGTGTTTTTGCCTGTCACCTGCATCCGATAAATGCCGAGATTGAACGCGTCTTCCCGGGCGGAGCTAGGGCCTTTGGTGACAACAAGCGGCCAAGTGATGAGCGGCGCCGGCTCGCCGGGCCAACAGGTTTGCACGGGCAAACGCGCGAGATCGATCTCCTCTCCCTGCAGAACAATTTCTTGACAGGGGGCACCGCCCATCAACCCGCCGACGCCTTTAGGCCGCATGGAGAGGACGGTTTTGGCGAGCGGCAACAGGTCAAAGGCTTCTTTAAGGCCGTGGGGCGGATCGGGCTGACGCAAAAAGGCGAGCGTCTCTCCCACCTCCCGCAAATCCTCCGCCTCCGTCCGTTCCTTCTTGCCCATGGTGACCGCCATCGCGACCCGCTTGACCGTGCCGAAGAGATTGACAAGGACCGGAATGTCAGACGGCTTTCCGGTCGCGTCGACAGGGTTCTCGAAGATCACAGCAGGGCCCTGTTCGGCCAGCAGGCGGGTTTGGATCTCGGTCATCTCCAGCACGGTGGACACGGGCTCGCTCACCCGCACCAGTTCGCCGGCGGCCTCGAGCCTATCGAGGAAGTCGCGGAGGGATTTGTAGGCCATGGGTCTTTCGTGTCTTTCTTTCTTCGCGGCGCGTTAGAGGGGCGATGAGGGAAATAGTCAGGCGGGTGATAGGCGCCAGACGGCAGTGCGCCGCAGGGCCATGTCCTCGAGCTCTGCCGGGGTCTCGACCGCATAATCTTCCAGCTTCTCAACGCCTGCGGCAGGAAACCCATGGCGCTTCGGATCGCCGATCAGAACGGGCCGACCCTTTGCGACATGGTCTCGGAGCCAAGCCGCGATGGTGCTCGCCAGCGGCTCCTCGTAACACATGTCCCCGGCCAGCACGACGTCGATCCCCTCAAGCGATGTGCCGACCAGATCTTCCGTCGTGGTCGTAAGGCTCACGCCATTGGCCGCCGCGTTGAGCGTGCAGGCTGTTGAGGCCATGGGATCGATGTCAGCGCAAATGACGGTCCGCGCGCCGGCTTTTCCTGCGGCGATCCCCACAAGTCCCGACCCGGCACCGAAGTCGAGCACCGAGTGTCCGTAAACAGAGGAGGGGGTGTCGAGGATGTAGCGCGCCAAAGCCTGGCCGCCCGCCCAGGCGAAGGCCCAAAAGGGCGGGTCGAGCCCTTGGCGGGCCAGATCCTCTTCCGATTGGCGCCATAGGGGCACGGTCTCTGAGGCGAGGTGGAGGCGCAGCTCCGGCACGAGGGGCGGGGCCAGAAGCTCGGTATTGGCTTTGATAAAGGCCGCTTGCGCGTTGACGCCTTGGGTCTTCAGCATGCTTAGGCAGCGGCCTTGAGGGGCGAGCCCCGCTCGATGATCACGTCTGCGTCCACGGCTTTGCTAAACGCGCCGAAAGACGCGCCCCCTCGCCCCTCGCCCAATCTCGTTTCGGCAAAGGTCTCGCCGATCGCGGCCGGCGTGTGGCGCAGGAGCAGTGAGGCTTGCAGCAGCAGCCCAAAGCGTTCGGTCAGGTGCCGGGCCGATTGCTCGGTGATGGCCTCCGGCCGCAGCCGCTCTTTTAGGTCGTCCAACGCTCGGTCGAACGGCGCGCTGGCGCCTTTTGCTTGGGCGATCTCGGCAAGGACGACCTCAACCGCGTCGGGCGAGCGGGCCATGGCGCGCAGCACATCAAGGCAGATCACATTGCCCGAGCCTTCCCAGATCGAATTGAGCGGGGACTGACGATAAATCCGCGGCAAGATGCTCTCCTCCACAAAGCCGGCGCCGCCGAGGCATTCCATGGCCTCGAACACGACGGGCACGACCCGCTTGTTGACGCAATATTTGCCGATGGGGGTGGCGATCCGTGCAAACAAGCGGGCAGTTTCATCCGTTCCCTTCTCATCGAAGGAACGGGCAATGCGGAAGGTGAGGGCCGTTGCCGCCTCGACCTCAAGCAGCAGGTCGGCAAGCACCTGGCGCATCAAGGGCTGATCGATCAGCTTGCGTTGGAAGGCGCTGCGATGGCTAACGTGCCACAGGGCTTGGGCCACCGCCTGGCGCATCAACAGCCCGGCCCCATTGGTGCAATCGAGCCGGGTGTGTTGGACCATCTCGATGATGGTGGGGATGCCGCGGCCGATCTCGCCAAGGGGCCAGGCGAGGGCGCCGTGATATTCGATCTCGGAGGAGGCATTGGCCCGGTCGCCGAGTTTGTCCTTCAAACGCATAATGTGGACCTGATTGCGGGTCCCGTCCGGCCGCCAGCGGGGCACAAGAAAACAGGTGAGGCCGGTCTGCCGATCCTCGTCCGTATAGGCCAGTGTTAGAAACGCATCACACATCGGGGCCGAGCAAAACCATTTGTGGCCGGTCAGTTCATAAAGGCCGTCGCCGATGGGGACCGCTTTGGTGGTGTTGGAGCGGACATCCGAGCCGCCCTGTTTTTCTGTCATCGCCATGCCAATGGTGACCCCGGCCTTCTCATTGGCCGGGCGCGAGGCCGGGTCATAGGTGCTGGCAAGGATTTTCGGCTCCCAAAAGGCCGATAGCTTAGGGTTTGCGCGCAGGGCGGGCACAGCAGCATAGGTCATGGTGATCGGGCAATTGACCGACGATTCGACCTGACCCAACAGATAATGCAACGCCGTATGGGCCACATGTCCGCCGCGTTTTGTGAGCCAGGCAAAGCTCGAAACGCCATGGCTGATCCCCAATCCCAAAAGATTGTGATAGGCGGGATGGAACGTAACCTCGTCGATGCGCTGGCCCGTGCGGTCGAAGGTTTTAAGCTGCGGTGCGTTGCGGTTGGCTTCAAATCCCCACTCATACACCTCGGCCGTGCCGACCCGCTTGCCAAAGGCGCTTAAGGCATGCCGGTGTTGGCCGGCGCCCTCCCGCTCGATGGCTTCAACCAGACAGGTGTCGGTCTCGAACAGATTGATGTCGGCCATGGGCGGGGCCTGGTTGAAGACGTCATGGGTCTTTAGGTCTGTCCGCGGATTGACGGGGATCATCGACATTTCCTCTAATTATTCGCGCTCTTTTTAGGGGCCGGCGGGAACGAGGCCAAGGCAAAGCGTGATCAACACCAGCGCGCCGGCCTCCCGGTTCGATTTGAAAAGGGCGAGGCATCGGTCCGGGTCGTCCGTGTCGAGCCGATGGATTTGCCAGGCCAGATGGAGGCCGACGGCAAAAAGGCCCACAAGAAACAGCGGATTGGCGCCAACGGCAATCGCCGCCAGGCCGATGAGCAAGACCGCCGTGCCGTAGAAGCCTTTGAGCGCGGGCTTCGTGCCTTCGCCCAATCGGAGTGCGGATGATTTTACGCCGATGAGCGCGTCATCGTCCTTGTCCTGATGGGCGTAAATGGTGTCATAACCCAAGGTCCAAGCAATGCCGGCGGCATAGAGGAGAAGGGCCGGCAGGCCAAGCTCGCCCGTCACGGCCGCCCAGCCCATCAACGCGCCCCAATTGAAGGTCAGCCCAAGCCAAGCTTGGGGCCACCAGGTAATGCGCTTCATAAAGGGGTAGGCCGCCACAAGCGCGAGGCTCGCAACGCCCAGCGCGATCGCAAAATCGTTCAGCATCAAGAGGACGCAGAGACCGACAAGGGATTGTGCCACAAGAAAGCCAACCGCCGCGCCCGTGGACAATTGACCGCTCGGTAGCGGACGCAGCATGGTGCGCGCGACTTGCGCGTCGATGTCCCGGTCGACAATGTCGTTATAGGTGCATCCAGCGCCCCGCATCGCAACCGACCCGATGAGGAAGAGCATGCCAAGCCAAAGGCCGTTCACCAGGCCCTGCGGCGCGGCAACATTGGCAAGGACAAGCGACCACAGGCAGGGCCAGAGCAGCAGCCAGGTGCCGATAGGCCGGTCAAGACGCGCCAGGCGCAAATAGGGGCGCAAGGGCTCTGGTGCCAGGGTATCGACCCAATTGGTGGGCCCGGCATCTGGGATAAGGGGGGTCGTCATGGCGCGAGCCTATCGCGGCGCCGAGGCGATCACCAAGGAAAGCGCGTGACAGGCTACGACTTTCGCAAAATCAGGGTGTTTCTGCCGGACGACCTCATTGAAGGCGCGCGGGTGCCTTTATCGCAGGCGGCCGCGCATTATCTCGGCAGCGTGATGCGGGTGGCGGTCGGCACCGAGATCTTGGCGTTCAACGGCCGGGACGGGGAGTGGATTGCCCGGGTTGACAGCTACAGCAAAAAATCCGGCACGCTTGCCATCGAGCGCCAATCGCGGCCCCAGGATCGACCCCTCGACCTCGATTATTGCTTCGCGCCCGTCAAACGCGCGCCGCTCGATTTTCTCGTCCAGAAAGCGACGGAGCTGGGGGTTGCGCGGCTTCGGCCTGTTATCACCCGGCACACCATCGTCTCGCGGCTAAAGGAAGACCGCCTTGTCGCGAACGCACGCGAGGCCGCCGAGCAATCGGGACGCTTGACAGTCCCCGGGATCGAGACGGCAGTGGATCTTGATCGCCTGATTGACGGCTTGGATCCAGACCGGCGCCTCCTGTTTTGCGATGAGGCGGGCGGCGCCCCGCCGATAAAAGACGCGCTCGCCCCTTACGCCTCCTTGCCGCCCGCGCCTTGGGCCATCCTGATTGGCCCGGAGGGAGGGTTCCATGAAGAGGAACGGTCCCGCCTCTTGCGCCAGCCCAACGTGGTGCCCGTTTCCTTAGGCCCAAGGATCATGCGCGCGGACACCGCGGGGCTTGCCGCCCTCGCCGTGTGGCAAAGCGTGCTGGGCGATTGGCGCGCTGAAGCCTGACACTGTGATCGACGCCACCGGGATCTGCCCTGTGCAGGTTCTGTGCTTTCGTCTCGCGGCCGAATTCACTAATGAGGCAAGGAAGGGCGCCGATACCCGGGCAAACCAGCCTTTGGCGCGCGGGACTGGACAACAAAAAGAACGGGGAGGCCATGTCGATACCGCAAAAGGGGGGTGGTCCCATTGAGGACCAGCGCCAGCTCGTGGCCTCCTTGGAGGCGGGCTGCAAACCCCGAGATCAGTGGCGCATTGGCACCGAACACGAGAAGTTCGGCTTCCGGCTCGCGGATCTAAAGCCCCTTTCTTATGAAGAGCCGGGCGGCATCAGGGATCTGCTTGAGGGTCTGCGCTCCTTTGGCTGGGAGCCGGTGTGCGAGGGGGAGACGCTGGTCGGCCTTAAGCAACAGGGTGCGTCGGTGAGCCTCGAGCCTGGGGGGCAGTTGGAGCTTTCGGGCGCGCCATTAGAGACCCTGCACCAAACCTGCAACGAAGTGCACACCCATTTGCATCAAGTTCGCCAGGTCTGCGAGGGGGCAGGAACGGGCATGATCGGGCTTGGGGCATCACCCGTTTGGAGCCTTGATGAAACACCGGTGATGCCCAAAGGGCGATATGGGATCATGCGCCGCTATATGCAGCGCAAGGGCCGGCTTGGCCTCGATATGATGTTCCGTACCGCCACGATACAGGTCAATCTCGATTTTGCCAATGAAGCGGACATGGTACGGAAATTCCGTGTGGCGCTCGCTCTGCAACCCATTGCGACGGCTCTGTTTGCAAATTCCCCCTTCCTTGATGGCACGCCCAATGGGTTTTTGTCCTATCGCAGTCACGTATGGCTCGACACCGATCCCGACCGGACGGGCATGTTGCCCTTCGTGTTCGAAGAGGGCTTCGGCTTTGAGGCCTATGTGGATTACGTGCTCGATGTGCCGATGTACTTTATCTATCGAGACGGGACGTACCATGACGTATCGGGAAAATCGTTTCGGGATTTTTTGGCAGGGCGCCTTGAGGGCTTTGAAGGGCAGATCCCCACTTTGGGGGACTGGGCCGACCATCTGACGACGATCTTCCCCGAAGCGCGGCTCAAGACATTCCTTGAGATGCGCGGCGCTGACGGCGGGCCCTGGGGGCGGATTTGCGCGTTGCCGGCCTTTTGGGTGGGGCTGTTGTATGACGACACGGCGCTGGCGGCCGCCTGGGACCTTGCGAAAGGGTGGACGGCGGAGGAGCGCCAGGCGCTGCGTGAGGCGGTTCCCCGGCTTGGCTTTAAGGCGTCAATTGGTGGCCGGACGGTTGGTGAGATTGCAGGCCAGCTCTTGCAGATTTCCGAGGCTGGGTTGCAAGCCAGGGCAAGGCTCGATTCTAAAGGGGGCGATGAAAGCAGCTTCCTCACGCCCCTTCGCGAGCTTGTGGATGCGGGCAAAACCCCGGCAGAGATTTTGCTCGACCGGTATCAGACGGCCTGGGAGGGGGATTTGTCCCGCATCTTTTCCG
>JBCDJA010000106.1:0-7582 GCA_038748465.1 Pseudomonadota bacterium | reverse complement strand
CATCCATGCCGCCAGTGGCCAAATGGCCCTGAGGCAGGCGCGCCTCACCCGAGCAATGCCTGCTTCGACAAAGTAAAATCTGACGCGATCCAACGCGCCTCTAAGGCTTTGAGTTTTGCGCCGAGTTCAGGGCCTGGCTCCTCCCCGCGAGCGAGTAAGTCCGCACCGCTGACGGGAAAGCTCGGCGGCGAAAAAGCGATTAACGATCGTGCGATCTGCAGATCCTTCTCAGCAATAGGGCCTCTACGGATCGCCTGCAGGAGAAGCGCGGTAATCGCGGTGCTGGGGCCATAGATGTAAGCGGCCGCCCGCGCGTCCCGGTCGCTGAGAAGAGAGCCCTCCGTCTGCAGCGCGTCGCCAACCCGCCGCAACACCCCCTGCTCCTCTCCGGATAACCGCCAGGCATCGGCGATCTGTTGCTGGGTCTGCGGAGACTCGATCTCGACAAGCGCCGCGAGCCTTCGAAGCGGGTCGGCATCAAGGCCGAGGGCCGCTTCGACCGCCACCAATCGATCGAGCGCGCCGACATCGGCGGGTGCCTCAAGGATCGCCTGAAGCACCCCGGCACGGGACATGGCCCCGACCATCGCGCTAGGCGATGGGGCCGACAAAAGCCGCTTGACCTCAGACCAGACCCGCTCGGCAGCAAGGCCGGAAAGCCCGCCGATATGGGCCTGACACGCCGCGAGGCCTTCGGCATCCGCCCCGCCCCCTCCGTACCAAGCAGTAAACCGAAAAAACCTCAAAATGCGGAGATAATCCTCGCGAATGCGCGCGCCCGCATCGCCGATAAACCGGATCCGGCGTGCCCTCAAATCCGCCAGGCCCCCGAGGGGGTCAAAGAGGCGGCCGTCAGGATCGGCGTAAAGCGCATTGACGGTAAAATCCCGCCGCGCGGCATCGCCGGCCCAATCCTCTGTAAACGCCACATCAGCATGCCGCCCATCGGTTCGCACATCGATACGCAGGGTCGTCACCTCAAACGTCGCGCCGTCTAGAACGGCCGTGACAGTGCCGTGCTCAAGCCCGGTTGGAACCGCCTTCACCCCCGCCCGCTGCAGCCGGTCCATCACCGCGTCGGGGCGCAAGACAGTCGCAAAATCCACATCGGTCACCGGCCCATCGAGGAGCGCGTTGCGCACGCATCCCCCAACAAACCTCAGTGGCACGGCCCCCTCCCCGCCCGGCCACAAACACTCGATCAGACGGCGCACCGCCCTATCGTGCAAAAACGCCGTCGTCGGAGGGAGTGCGAGACCGGTTTGTTTTGCGGTCATAATCTCGATCGGGGGTGGTTTTGTAGGGATAAGGCCTCTACGGATGAGGGTCGAACGCGCATATCAGCCACCGCGGATGATTTTTCCGTCGATCACCCGGGTTGGTTCGGGCGTGCGCTCGCCATCGCCGTCATGGGCAAGGCCCAGATACACCATGGACAGCGCCGATAACGTCAAACCGCAGATGAGAAGCCAAACATAAGGACGCGGATTAAACTTGCCGTCGGTTTCAATCCGCCGGGCGCGGGTAAAGGCCAGAAAGAGCCAATAGACCACAAACGGCAAGATCGCCATGAGGAGCGGTAGTAAGCGTCCCATCACAGGTCCTCAAGTCGGCGCTGCAGATCGATAATCACGCCTGCCGTCGCGCCCCAGATAAAATAAGTCTCATAGGTCATCGCAAAAAACCGCCGGCGCCGTCCATCGCGAACCGCCGTCATGCGTTGATGATTGGCCGGGTCGAGCACAAAGGCGAGCGGAACCTCAAACACCTCGGCGACCTCGCCCGGGTCGGCGCGGGGTGTGAAGGCCGGATCGACAAAGCCAACGACCGGATTGAGAATAAATCCCGTGCCTGTCTCATATCGATCGAGACTACCGGCAATATCGACGAGGCGTCGCTGCAAACCGATTTCCTCTTCCGCCTCCCGCAAGGCCGTGTCCACCGCATCGCGGTCGTCGGGGTCCTGACTACCGCCGGGAAAGCTGATCTGCCCGGCATGGGTCGGCAAATGCTCAGAGCGCCGGGTGAGAATGAGGTTGAGCCCCGCCTCGCGCTCGACAAGCGGCACAAGGACCCCGGCCTCCCGCGGGCGTTTTCCTTGCGATCGATTGGCGATCACAAGCGGATCATGCTCATCGCCCTCACCGCTCTCGCCCGGAGGTTCCCCGGCTCCGGCCTGAACAACAGAAGGCGCTGACGTGGCCAGCGCACGCCGGATGAGATCGCGATGGGTATGCGGTGCGGACATCGGGCGCGTCATGCATCCGCGGGGGCGCCGGCCGGCGCGATGGGGAAAAATTGACCCCGGCTCCACACGCCATGGGTTGGCTCGCCGTCGATGTCCCTTATCTCCGAAAGCGCCACAAGCTCGTAAAAGGCCGGCCGCGAGAGCAGCGCCTCGAGGTTGTGGCGAACCAACACATAAGGTGAGGGCTCTTGGGTTTTTGGCGCCAAAGTGACCCGCAAGGGCAAAGCGCGGTCGATCACCATCGTGTCGCCGACATTGGTGGTGACCATAATCTCAGGGCCATGTTCGCCGTCTTGCCGGTCGATCCGGACGCCGACAAAGGGCGCATCGTCCACCTGGATGCCCACTTTTTCGACAGGGGTGACAAGATAATATTTCCCGTCCTCATCGAACCGCAAAATCGTGGAAAACAGCCGCACAAGCGCCGGCCGGCCAATCGGCGTGCCCTCGTAAAACCACGTGCCATCACGCGCGATCCGCATGTCGATATCGCCGCAAAAGGGCGGGTTCCATGCGTGAACCGGCGGCAAACCGCTCCCATTGGTGGGGTCGGCTTTAATCGCGTCGATGCCATTGAGAAAGTCCATGAATGCGATCCAAAATATGTCTGTGAGCGGGCGGGCTGTGCCGGCTTTGCGCGAGTGCCGGGCGCTCGGCCCTCGCTAAAGAGCCCGCACCCCCTCTTGATGTAATCGACAGGCCGACAGGCTTCAAACCATTGGCCTCATTTTAGCTGCACTGCAGCGCAGCATGACTTCTTGCCAAGTCCCCACAAACTAAGGATTATCGGCGTGATGACACCGGACGAATCAGGCGGCGACGACATCATTGCTTCCGCGGAGGAGGCGAGCCGCAAGCTCTCGGCGGCGCGGGCCTCCATCGGCAAGCGGATCTTCGGCCAGGAGGAGGTAATCGACCATGTGTTGATTACCCTTTTGGCAGGGGGGCATGCCCTGCTTGTGGGCCTTCCGGGCCTTGCCAAAACCCGCCTTGTCGAGACCGTGGGCACGGTTCTCGGCCTTGCCGAAAAGCGTGTCCAGTTTACCCCCGATCTTATGCCGGCTGACATTATCGGATCGGAGGTCCTGGAGGAAACGGACGCGGGCCGGCGCTCCTTCCGGTTCATCAAGGGGCCCCTCTTTTGCCAGCTCTTGATGGCCGACGAGATCAACCGCGCAAGCCCGCGCACCCAATCGGCGCTGTTGCAGGCCATGCAGGAAAAGCATGTGACGGTCACCGGCGAGCGATACGATTTGCCCCGCCCCTTCCACGTGCTTGCGACCCAAAACCCGCTTGAACAAGAGGGCACCTATCCGCTCCCGGAGGCCCAGCTCGACCGGTTTCTCCTACAGATCGATGTGGATTACCCCTCCCTCGAGGCGGAACGCACAATGCTGCTAGAGACGACCGGCGCGGGGGAAAGTGAGGCTGTCCCGATCTTCGATGAAACAAGCCTTTTTGAGGCGCAACAGCTGGTGCGGCGCATGCCGGTCGGCGAGCAGGTGCTTGACGCTGTCCTAACCCTTGTCCGCCGTGGCCGTCCGACGCCCGAAGGGACCGAGGAAGCCCAAACCCATCTTGCTTGGGGGCCAGGGCCCCGGGCCAGTCAAGCCCTCGTCTTGACCGCACGAGCCCGGGCCCTTTTGCACGGCCGTCTCGCCCCGTCCCTTGACGATGTGGTTGCGCTTGCCGGCCCGATCCTCCGGCACCGCATGGCGCTTAATTTTGGCGCGCGTGCGGCGGGGCTCACCGTTGATAGCCTGATCGATCAGTTTACCAACGATCTTAGCTGACGGAGCGGTTGGTGGCCGAGACAACGCCCAGCGTCCCAACGCAAGCCCAAGCCCAGTCAACCGAGGCCGGGCGCCCCCCCGAAGAGAGCGGCCGCATCGACATCCGTCGCCCCGGGCAATGGAACAGCTATCGCTTAGAGGCCGAAAGCCTCACCGAAGCAGCGCCTCCCCTCCTTGTCGAGGCCGACCAAGTGGCGGCCGCCATCGCCCAAGGGGTGCACGGACGACGCCAGGTCGGCACCGGCGAGACGTTTTGGCAATATCGCCGCTTTCGCCCGGGCGATCTTTATACCCAGATCGATTGGCGCCGGTCGGGGAGGTCGCGCCATCACTTTATCCGCGAAAACGAGTGGGAAGCGGCCCAGAGCATTTGGTTCTGGCGCGACGGCTCGGCCTCGATGGGCTACCGCTCCGCCGACACGATCGCCTCAAAACGCGCTCGCGCGACAATCCTCACCCTTGCCCTGTGCTCGCTTTTGGTCCGCGGTGGGGAGCGCATTGCCGCCCTTGGCGACGGGCACCCGCCCTCCAATGGCCGTGTGGCGTTGCGACGGCTCGCCTATGGCTTTGGCGATGGGACCCTCGGGGAAGAACCGGTGCTGCCGACCCAAGAGCTGCCGCCTTTTTCCCACCTGGTTGTTATGGGCGATTTTCTGTGGTCAGAGGAAGACGTGAAAACCTGGACTGAGGCCCTCGATTGGTATGGCAATCGACGCGTCAAGGTGCATATCGTGCAGGTCCTCGACCCCTTCGAGATTGACTTTCCCTTCCGTGGACGAACCGAATTTCGTGACCTTGAACAGCGCCTGACCCTGCTTGTCGGACGCAGCGAAAGCCTGGCAGAGGCTTATCGCAATAAGCTGGCAGCCATCGCCGACCGGCTCGCCCATTTGGCTAATCGCTACGGTTGGAATTTCATCCGCCACCGGACCGATCAGCCTGCTCAATCGGCCTTGCTGGCCCTCTATGCCGCCTTAAGCGATCAACTTAAGACAGCGCCTGGGGGCGCCCCATGATGGGCCTTGGAACGCTTGGCTTCACAGCGCCTTGGATCTTGACCACCCTGGTGATCTTGCCGATCATTTATTGGCTGCTGCGGGTGACACCGCCCCAACCCAATCGCGTTTGGTTTCCGGCCACCAACCTCCTGAAGGACCTGGAGCAAAAAGAAGAAACCCCGCAACGCACCCCCTTGTGGCTCGTGTTGATGCGCATGCTGATGGTAGCGCTCTTGCTGCTGGCGCTTGCGGGGCCGCTCTTGTTACCCCAAACACAACAGAAATCTGCAGGCCCCCTCATCATCGTCGTCGACACGGGTTGGGCGGCAGCACCCCAATGGCAGGCACGCCTGCGCCTTGTGGAGGACGCAATCGCGGCCCGCCGTCAGGATCAACCCCCCGTCTTGGTGGTGCCGACCGATCTTCCCCTCACAGAAGAGGCGAGCGCTCGATGGTTGGCTTGGGAGACGGCCGCAAACGGGGTGGCGACCCTTGAGCCGCACCCCTTTGTGCTACCTCGCCGCCCCGTTTTGCCGCTGATCGAAAGCGCCTTGGGCGATCTTGAGGGGAACACGCGCGCGCAAATCGTCTGGGTAACCGACGGCCTTGAAGGCCCAAGCGATGCGGGCGGTGGCGGTTTTGCGGCAGCGCTTGCCGGCCTCGGGGATTTGACCATCGCTGGCCTTCCGCTCACCCCGAGCACCTTGGCCTTGATGCCGCCCCGCCAGGAAGGCGAGGGGCTGGTGCTCACCGCACTGAGGGCTCAGGCCGGGGACGCGCGGCCCGTGCGCGCCGCCCTTCTGGGGGAGTCGGCGCGGATCATCGCAACCGCCGATTTGATGTTCGAGCCCGGGGCCGTTGAGGCCACCGCCGCCCTTCCGGTGCCAACCGATATTCTGGGCCAAGCGCGCCGGATCGAACTCCAAGGAGGGCAATCGGCCGGCTCGGTGTTTTTGCTGGATGACAGTTGGCGCCGGCGCCTCGTGGGCATCGTCGCGCCGGAGTCCGCTGAGACCGCGCAACCTCTGTTGTCTAAGCAATATTATTTGGAGAAGGCCTTCCAAGCGACCACCCAAACCCTTGCTGGCACCTTAAGCGAGGTGATGGACGCCGACCCATCGATCATCGTCTTGGCCGATATCGGGCAAATCCCGGATGCGGACGTCGATCGGTTGGCCGACTGGATCGAGGGCGGCGGCGTGCTCTTGCGCTTTGCCGGGCCGCGCACCGCCAACCAGGCCGAACAGCTCTTACCGGTGCCCCTGCGCCGCGGTGGCCGGGTTTTGGGCGGCGCACTTTCTTGGGCTGAACCACAACGGCTTGAGCCCTTCAGCCCCGATAGTCCCTTCTTTGGTCTGACAATCCCAAGCGATGTCTCGGTGACACGCCAAGTCCTGGCCGAGCCCTCCATCGAGTTATCAGAGCGCACCTGGGCGCGCCTTGCCGACAACACGCCCCTTGTAACCGGGCAGCAAATCGAGAGCGGTTGGCTTGTGCTGTTTCACATCACCGCCAACCCCGATTGGTCGAACCTGCCGCTTTCGGGCCTTTTTGTAGAGATGCTGGATCGGCTGGTCGCTCTCACACAAGGGGGCGGGCTCGCCGATGCGATTGCTAAGGCCGGCGAGACGCCCCTGCCCCCCGTCCTGACGCTGACGGGCCTTGGCGCGCTTCGCACACCGCCTCCAGGCACAGAGCCTCTACCGACCGAGGCAAGGCCCCAGCCCGGCCCCGAGACGCCGCCGGGCCTTTACGGCACCGCGCAATCGATCACAGCGTTCAACCTCATTGACACCGACTTTACCTTTAACCGTCTAGAGAGCTTCCCTGCCTCTGCCGTGATCCTCACTGCGGAGGCTCAGCGTCCGGTCGATCTGCGTCCGCCGCTATTGCTCTTGGTTCTGGTCATGTTTGCGGGCGATTTGCTGCTTACGCTGTGGATGGGCGGTCGCCTTCGCTTCCAATCCTTTAACCTTCCGGGGCGAACGGCCGTCTTGGCGCTGTGCGGAATTGGCCTCAGCCTTGCGATATCGACGCCCGTCGCCGCTCAGGTTCTCACGGATGAGGAGCGGTTTGCCCTTGCGGCGGTGCAGGACACCCGGCTTGCCTATGTGCTGACGGGGGACCGGCAAAACGACCAGGTGAGCCATCAAGGACTGACAGGCCTTTCCCAAGCCCTGCGCATACGGACCTCTGTGGAGCCTGGAGAGCCCATCGGCCTTAATCTTGAGGCGGACGACCTATCGCTCTTCCCCTTCATCTATTGGCGGATCGACGAAGGCCAACAGACGCCGAGCGCCCGCGTGCTAGAGAAACTCGATGGCTTTATGAAGACCGGCGGGCTGTTTCTGGTGGACACGGCTGACCAGGACATCCGGTTGCCTGGCGGGAACCGCAATTCCGCGTTTGCAACAGCCCAACAGGGGCATTTGCGATCCTTTTTGAGCCAGCTTGATGTGCCCCCGCTCGAGCCTGTGCCGACCGGCCATGTCATCACGAAGTCGTTTTATCTGCTGTCGGATTTTCCAGGCCGCTTTACCGGT
>JBCDJA010000105.1:0-7673 GCA_038748465.1 Pseudomonadota bacterium | reverse complement strand
GGTTCATCCTTCCCGAAACGCACTCCTATTTTCTCCGTCCGCGTTGTAAATGCCACGGGTCCGTCGCTTGTGTGATAGGCCCGTCCCTCATCGGTGAGCGAAAGCAGCACAACATCCTGTACATCCGTACCCGTATTGGTCATGCCCCAAGCCGCCTGGCCGTTGTGCCCTAGAAAGATCGTCGGAAACCCCGGGATCGTTCCGCCGACCAGCGGCCCGTCCGGCATGGCAAGGTGCGCCAGATACCAGAGCGAGGGGGCGGTGAAGGCCAGATGCGGATCGTTGGCAAGAAGCGGCGACCCGCTTAGCGTTCGGGCGCCGGATAACACCCAATTGTTCGACCCACCCGTGCGCGGCGCGCCGCCAGGGCCCGATAATTCGGGGACGGCAACAATCTGTGTGCCATCATAGGGCGGCATGAGGGCGCGGGCTTTTTCAACGCCCAACGCATCGATCCAACGCAAGCGCGCCAGCTCCCGCCACATATTCTCCGACAAGCCCAAGGCCAGCCAATGCAGAATGGTAATGCTGTCCTCTGGCCGCCAGGGCTCCGGCGCAGAATAGGTCAGCACATATTCCGGTGCGATTGAGCTACCGCGGCGGGCGAGCACTGCGTTCACGCCCTCGGTATAGGCGGTGAGGATGGCGCGGGTTTCGCTTGGCAGGCCTGCAAGGGTTTCTGAGGCGAGCGCTGAGAGTTGGAGTGAGCGCATGAAGGTGTCGGTCGGCACGGAGGGCGGTCCCAGCACCTCGGCAACCCGGCCGCGGATGATTCGGCGCAACATATCCATCTGCCAAAAGCGGTCCTGGGCATGGGCGACACCGAGCGCCCGGTAAACATCGAGCTCGCTCTGACCTTCAATGTGGACAATGCCCTCGCCAGTGCGCACGATCCGCGCCGGCGCTGTGAGCCCCGCAACAGCTGCCTCGCCCGTGACTTTGGTCAGGGTGCCGGGCAGGCGGATGGCCCGCTCGATGAGTGCCAAGGAAGCGAGGGCAATTGCCCCAATTAGCCCGATGGAAAGGCCTTTAAGCAGACGTCGGAACAGTTTCATGGCACACTCGGCGGGCAAGGGGATGGATCGGTGCTACCCAATCGGAACGGGCGCACCGAGCGGGGATGATCCTCGTCTTACACGACAGGGCAGATTGCACGACAGGACTGAATACCATGGGACAAAAAATCGGCTTCATCGGACTTGGCGTTATGGGCTTTCCCATGGCCGGCCATTTGGCGTCGGCGGGCCATCGGGTCACTGTCTTCAACCGCAGCGCCGGCAAGGCAACAGCATGGATGGAGCGCTTTGACGGCCGCCGGGCGGCAACCCCTGCCGAGGCCGCGCAGGAGGCTGACCTTGTGTTCGCGTGCGTCGGCGATGATGCCGATGTCCGGGAGGTGACCCTTGGCCCTGACGGCGCCTTTGCGGGGATGAGCCAGCAGGCGGTTTTCGTCGACCACACCACCGCCTCGGCAGAGCTTGCGCGCGAGCTGGCCGCCGCGGCATCGGCAGCCGGTTTCGGATGTGTTGATGCGCCCGTCTCCGGCGGTCAGGCCGGGGCAGAGAACGCGGCCCTCTCGATCATGGCGGGCGGCGAGGCGGCGCATTTCGCCAAGGCTGAGCCTGTCATGGCGGCTTATGCAAAGGCGGCGGTTTTGGTCGGCCCGGCCGGATTCGGGCAAATGACGAAAATGGCGAACCAGATTTGCATCGCCGGTTTAGTGCAGGGACTTGCCGAGGCTCTTACGTTCGTCAAAGCCTCGGGGCTTGACGCGGAGAAGGTGTTGTCCGTGATTGGTCAGGGTGCGGCGCAATCCTGGCAGATGGACAATCGCGCCAAGACCATGATTGCCGGGGCCTATGACTTCGGCTTTGCGGTGGATTGGATGCGCAAGGATTTGAGGATTTGCCTGGAGGAGGCGCGGTCCCTCGGCGTCGCGCTGCCCGTAACCGCTCTCGTCGATCAGTTTTACGGCGAGGTGCAGGCGCTTGGCGGTGGACGGTGGGACACCTCAAGCCTCATGGCCCGGCTTGAAAACGCGCGTGCGGCGATGCCAGAGACAGACAACGCTGAGTAGCCTAAAGCCGGCCAAGGCGAGTTAGCGCCGGCAAGAGTGCGCTAGACCGGCACGATGGACCTTAAGCCGGAACCAACGCGCGCAAGGGCTCGCCATCGGCCCGGCGCTGGCGCACCAAATGTTCGGCCAACTCAACGGCAAGCTCGTTTTGCACGGTCGGAAGGTCGCGCACAGAGCATTGATGGCGGCGAGACCAAACCTCATCGCCCGTCGACCGGTCGATCAAAAAGGCGGTGATGCGCACACGATTTCCCAGCAGATGCACCGATCCGCCGAGTTCATAGCGGACCATTTTTTCAAGTTTGTCTGAGGACAGATTGAGAGAGGCGCGAGTCTTGCCTGGTTTTTCAGCGCAATAGGGTGGCGCCATCACGGCAACGGCCGGCAATTTTGCAAGCCGGCGCGACAGATCCTTTGTCACGGCGCGGGACAATTCTGCCTCGCGTTCAGAGCCACCGCCCGTCGAGCCTGAGGCGACGCCAAACTGCCCAACGGCCAAAACCGGGTCGCTCGGCGGCATGCGTTTTGGCATCGCCCGGACAAATTGGAGGGAGCCGCGAACGAGAGGCTGGGTGCGGTTTGCGCGCGTTGGCGCCTGCTGTCCATCGCTCCCCTGGTCCGGATTGGGCGGGCTCGCATCGAGGCCAGCCATGAGCCGCTCGCGCAAAGACCGTTTGGGCGCCGGCTGGCGAGCATCCCGGCTTTGCTGACGCTCATCAGCGACGGGCCGGCGGCCTCGCCCGGCCAATCGGCGCAGGGGGCTCTGCGGCTCCGGCGCGCGGGCATCCTGCTGGCCTTGGGCCCGGCTTCCGGTGCGCACATGGCGCCCCTGATCGGACGGCAAATAATCTTCGATCCAACTCAAATCGTGGCCCTGGGCCGGGGCAGGCTGAACCACCCGGCGGCCACGACGCTGCGCTACGATCATCTGTGGGCGGACTGCACGGCGATGGGCGGCATGGGCCCGGACATCATCAAGGGTCATCCGTCCAAAGCGGTTCGGCCGCTCGGCCACTGCCTGGAGCCGGTCTGCGAACAAGGCCCCAAGCGCTGCGTTAGTTTGGCGCTGTAGCTGTCCTGTCAGCCGGCTCGTGCCTGTTAGGGTCTGTCCAAGTTGCGGCAACAGGGATTCGGTCGTCGCCAGAGCCTGTCCCCCACCGGACGGCTCGCCCCCGCCAAGGCCGGCATCCCGCCAGGGCGTGCGTTTTGGCGGTTCATCTTTCAGGTTGTTGATTTCTGCACGGATGGCTTCTGACTGGGACAAAAGCCGCTCGAGCGAGGCATCGGTCTCGGAAGTCCCCGGCGCCGTGTTGTCATCCTCGCCCGCCACGTCTTCCGCGTGATCCCGACTTGGCGTTGCCCGCCGCGTGCGCTGCATCGCCCCTGCTTTTGCAAGGCCCTCCAGGCTGACCGGTTGGGCTGTATGATCGAAAGAGGCGGGGGGTTTGAGAGACCCGCTCACAATGTCACTTGCTGAGGGGGCGTCGGGCTCGGCTTGAATCGGTGCGGTGGTGGGCTGAGCGCCAGCAGGCTCTTCGTTTTTCGCGTCTTTTTTGGCCCCTCGCTCAATGATCTTAAACCGCCGCACTTTGCGAAACGTTGGTTTGCTGACCGTCGCAGCCGGAATGTCGGATGGTGTGTCGGTGCCAGGTGCCGCGTCAGGCGCTGCGTCCTTTGCAACGTCGTCGCCGCCGTCGCCGATCGGCGCCAGGGACACAGCGCGCGGTCTGTCGCGATGGGAGTCCTCGCCCCGGCGCGGCTTTGCGCCGGACCGGTCGGCTTTGGGTGACAGGCGAATGATATCGGCGGACGTCGGGCCCTTGGCATTGCTCGGCAGAGGTGCCGCGTTCGGCACTGGCGCCGTGTTTGGCACGGGCGCCGTGTTCGGGCGGGGCGCATGATGCGTGCGCTGTTCTGCCGGTGCCTCGCGCCGCTCAATTTTCGCGGCGCGGACCGGCTGCCTCGAGCCTTGGCGGCCTGCATCTTTTGTTTTGGCGAAGAGCTTCAGGGTTTCGGCACGGCCAGTATCAGCAGAGTCCCCTGGGTCATCCTCCTTTGAACCCGGATCATCGCTGTCCGAGACCGTGGGCTTGCCCGCCATAGGGAAGGCGCGGCTGCGCGGCCCGCCAAGCGGCACGCCCGTCCGTGCCATCTGCCGGGCGGAAGTGTGGCGCTTAATCTGTGCTTCCCGCAGGCCCTTGATCGTTTGCGCCGGGGGCTGGTTGTTTCGCGATGCTTTGAAAAGCGGTTGCAGGGGCTTTAAGGCAAAAAAGCACATTGTGACGAGCATGCCCGTGCCGACAACGATGCCGCCTGCGATGAGAAGCGGCGTTGAACTCGTCTCTGAGCCGCTCAACACGTAATTGATGTCGCGAATGAGAGTGGTGAATGCTTCCACGTGCCGACCCCCGAAACTCTCGATAACGGCGCCTAATCGCGCCTAACCCCGCCTCGTTCCGCCTCGCTGCACAGCTTGCCCTGCGGAACCCTCCAAAGTGTACGCCAACACTGGTCTTAGCGCGACCCGAATGAGGGCCATGCCCTCATAGATCGCCACATTTTGCCCGTCACCGCTGTTGGCGACCTTGCGACGTGCTCCTAACGTCTTTTGTGCCACTGCCTAACAAGATTAGTGCCAGGCTTGTTTTTCATAAGCGGCAACTTTGCTTCAAGTTAATATTTCTGCAGCTTGGGGGGCAAAATAGGACAAAATTCCGGCAGCGCCGGCGCGCTTAAAGGCAAGCAAGCTTTCCAAGATCGCTGCTTCTTCTGCGATCAATCCGGCTGAAAAGGCGGCTTTGAGCATCGAAAATTCGCCGGACACTTGATAGGCGAAGGTGGGCACCGGAAAGGCGCTAGAGACCGCGTGGACCACATCAAGATAGGGAAGGCCGGGTTTAACCATAACCATATCGGCGCCTTCCTTCATATCGAAGGCGACCTCGCGCAGCGCCTCCTCCAGGTTGTTGGGAGCCATTTGGTAGGTTTTTTTGTCCCCTTTAAGGAACCCGCCCGAGCCGACCGCGTCCCGAAACGGGCCGTAAAACGCCGAGGCGTATTTCGCAGCGTAAGACATGATGAGGGTGTTGGGGTGGCCCGCGGCCTCCAAGGCGGTGCGAATGGCGCCAATGCGACCATCCATCATGTCCGAGGGGGCGAGGATGTCGCATCCGGCATCGGCCTGCAGGAGCGCCTGTTCCACCAGCACCGCGACGGTCTCATCGTTCAGGACGGTGCCCGTGTCATCGATCAGTCCATCATGTCCATGGTTTGTGTACGGATCGAGTGCCACGTCGCATAAAATGCCAAGGTCTGGGACCGCGTGTTTGATCTCGCGAACCGCCCGGCACACCAGGTTTTTGGGGTTGAGCGCCTCGCTCCCGCTCGCGTCCCTAAGGGCGGGGTCCGTGTAGGGAAAAAGCGCCATAGCCGGAATGCCGAGCTTGGCCGCTCTCTCCGCCTCATGGACCAGCAGGTCAACGCTGTAGCGCGCCACGCCAGGCATGCTGTCCACGGGCTCCCGGCGCGCCGTTCCATCAATCACAAAGACGGGCCAGATGAGATCGTCAACGCGCAAATGCCGCTCAGCAACAAGGCGCCGCGACCACTCCGCTTGGCGTAGTCGCCGTAACCGCGTGGCGGGAAAACCGCCGCCACCGTCCCTTGCTTGCATGACAAAATCCTCATCTTTTTTGCGGCAATTGCCCGCGAATTCTGAAAAGTCTCAAGCAATTGCAGGAACTTACTTAAGACCTCTTTAGGCTTTCCGTGGTGAAGTTCCGGCTGGATTTTAGGGCACGCAACGGGGTGATGAGTAATGAGTATGCCGACGGAGGTGCAACCGGTCGAGATGGCGCAGGAAGACGCCCCCGATCGCGAGCAGCTGAAAGCAAATTATTTGGACACGCTGAACCTGATCGAGCGTCTGCATCGGCAATTGCTGGATGTCATCAAGGACGAGCTCGACCGGATCGGCTTGCCCGATATCAACTCCGTGCAAGCCCTGTTGCTGTTCAACATTGGCGATCAGGAATTGACGGCGGGCGAGTTGCGCAGCCGCGGTCATTACCTCGGATCGAATGTGTCCTACAATCTCAAGAAGCTCGTTGAAAGCGGCTACATCCACCACGAGCGCTCCGACATGGATCGCCGGTCTGTGCGCGTCCGGCTAACGCCAGAGGGCGCCCGCGTCGCCGAGAAAGTGGCCGCTTTGTTTGATCGTCAAACCGGCTCTATCGATACGGTCGGTGGTGTCGACAGCGAGCGATTCATCTCCGTTAACGACGTGTTGCGCAAGCTAGAGCGCTTCTGGTCGGATCAGATCCGCTATCGCCTCTAAGCCCGCGGCACGCCCCAGATGAGGGGCCCCATGGCCAGGAAAGCGCTCGGCGAAGTCCTCTTCGAATTCACGCCGGTTGGCGACTATGTGAAGGTCGTTGCGGTCGATCCCGCGTCCGGCACGGAAGTCGCGATGGTTGGGGCGGCCTCGGCAACCCAAGGCGAGTTAGAACGCGCGGCCCTCAAAAAGCTTGAATACCGCCTAGGCCTGCGCCCTCGAAAGTCGGCGCAAAAACCCTCCGAGCCTGTCGGTCGCGGCATCCTTATTTAACAACAATGCCTTGCAATCGGTTGGCCGAACCGGCACCGGTGCCCGCCGAAGCTCAGGTTTTTTTCTTCGTCGTCGTCGTGCGTTTTTTCGCCGCCCGGCCCAGACCGATATCTTTGGCAAATTGCGATCGTTGTTTTGCGTAATTGGGCGCGACCATCGGATAATCGTGGGGCAGGCCCCACCGTTCGCGATAGGCTTCTGGTGTAAGATCGTAGTGGGTGCGCAAATACCGCTTAAGCATTTTCAGTTGTTTGCCGTCTTCCAAGCAAACGATGTAATCGTCCGTAATCGACTTTTTGATTGGTACTGCTGGCGGCGGCCTTTCCTTGCTCGGCTCTTCCAATTCAGTGTTAAGGCCGGCCAGGGCGGCATGAATATCACGAACCATTGGCGCAATATCGGACGCGGGGACCTGATTATTGCTCACATAGGAGGATACGATTTCGACAGCGAGGTGAAGCGTCTGGTCTTTTTCGGCAGGCGCGTCTGCAGGCTCAGTGTTCATTGAAAATTCCGGTGAAACGTCAGTGGGGCTGGGTATTGGCAGGGGATAGGTCTTTTGCACTACTTAAGCAAGTGATGTGTTGAGCTTTTTGCTCGCCAATTTTGCGCTTTGATCGCTTAAAAGTTGCGCTTGTGGGCAACAGCGTTGCGCATGCTCACGGTGCGTTGTTGCAAGCGCGGTGATGCGTGTGGGTGGGCGCGGAGCGAGGCTTATGCCGCTTTGCGAAGGCATCCCCTGCGCGGCGCTCCGGCGCTCGTGCGCTGCCCCCCATTCCACTAGATGTTGTGGGCCGGTGTCGCACATCTAGATTTGACATGTTGCGTGCCAGCCTAAAGTTTGAAAGAACCGAGCGGCAATAACGACGCCAAAAATGGATGGGGCGACGGCCAAAGGCGGCGCAAGCAGCCTGCAAGAGAGCGCACTGTCGGAGCCCGCGTGCTGGCGATCGCCGATCCCGCCCGGCCTGCCGGAATAGGCATCAG
>JBCDJA010000104.1:0-7674 GCA_038748465.1 Pseudomonadota bacterium | reverse complement strand
GCGGCGCTCCACACCCTGCCGCGGGGCAGTGCCGTGCACCTCGTTGGCACCGGCGCGCCGCTTCTGGCGCCCGCGCTTGCAGACGCGAAGTCGGGCTCGCCCGGTGCGGTGTCGCTCAGTGAGGCCGCCCCGCTCCCCGGTGCTGCCTCGGTCGGCGCCCTTGCCGCCCGCATTGAAGACCCGCAGACCGCCCCAGCTCGGCCCCTTTATCTGCGCTCGCCCGACGCGACCCCCGCCAAGCCCGTCTTCGCGCGATGACGCGCCAGGACAAAGGCAGTGTGGGTGTGATCGTTGAACCGGTTGGTCTCGCGGCCGCTTCGCTGCTCGCGCGGCTGCACGGCGAAGAGGAGGAGGGGGAGGCGTGGTCAGCCGATGCCTTTGCGGCGCTCCTCGCCCAACCGGCCTATGGGGCCCACATTGCCGCCTTGACCGGCAGCGGCACGCCTGCAGGCTTTGTCGTGACCTTGGAAACGGAGCCCAATGCGCTCGACCTTGTGCAATTGTGGACGCGCCCAGCCCATCGCCGGCTGGGGGTCGCGAGAGCTCTTCTGCAGGCGGTTTTCGAGCGCGCGGGCGCTGGCGGGGCGGTGACGCTAGAGGTCGCTCGGGATAACGAGCCGGCCCTTCGCCTGTATCGCGGGGCGGGCTTTACCCAAATCGGGTGCCGGCAGGGATATTACCCACGATCACAAGGCCGGGTGGACGCGCTTGTCTTGCATCGCTCGGTTGAATTATTCTAATCAACCAGCGTCGGCCGATGGATCTGACGCAGGCAGCCCAATGGTTGCCATGCCCTCCTACGGCGCACTAAGTTAGTTAAAAATCAAACGGAGCGGGCGAGAGAGCGCCGCTTTTTTGCTTTCACGCATAGGGACCTCGATGGATCGCATCGAAAAACGTTGCATTAGCCGCGGCCTTCGGATGACAGAGCAACGCAGGGTCATCGCGCGGGTCATCTCCGACGCCAAGGACCACCCGGATGTCGAGGAGCTCTATCGGCGCGCCAATAAGATCGACCCCCGGGTTTCGATCGCGACGGTGTACCGGACGGTCAAATTGTTTGAGGACGCTGGCATCCTTGAACGACATGACTTTCGTGACGGGCGGTCTCGCTACGAGGAGCTGACCGATCAGCACCATGACCATCTAATCGACTTAAGCTCGGGCGAGGTCATTTGCTTTAGCAACAGCGAGATCGAGGCCTTACAGGCGCGGATCGCTGAGGAGCTCGGTTATCGCCTGGTCGACCAGAGGCTTGAAATATACGCCGTTCCCCTCTCCCACAAAGGTGAGTTCGAGCGCCCGATCGATGCAAAAGGGGTCGTCCGTATAAAAATTGAAGACGAAGAAACCGGCACCGATTAATGGGCTCTCCCTGGGGCGGTGTGAAGGCGGTTGTGGCAGGGACATTCCTGCTTCTTGCCACCCTGCTTCTCGCGAGCGCCCAATTGGTCATCATGCGCATCGCCCCGCGGCATGATCATCGGTTGCCGCAGCTGTGGCACCGGGCCATTCTGTTTGCGGTCGGGCTGAAGGTGCGGTGCGTTGGGACGCGGGTCGGCGAAGGGCCGGCGATGTTGGTCGCCAACCACACCTCCTATCTCGACATCCCGATCATCGGCGCCCTCGGACGGCTTGCCTTTATTGCCAAGAGCGAGGTCGGGGATTGGCCGGGGATCGGCTTTCTGTCCACCTTGCAGCGGACAATTTTTGTGGAGCGGGGCCGGCGCTCGCGCACCCTTGATCAGCAACAGGCGATCGCCAATCGGCTTAAGGGCGATGAGGTTCTGGTGCTGTTTGCCGAGGGAACCTCAAGTGATGGCAATCGGGTGCTGCCCTTCAAAAGCGCGCTCCTCAGCGTCGCGGAAGCGGCGCATATGCCTGATGCTGATGTTCTGATCCAGCCGGTTTCCATCGCCTATACCCATCGCTTTGGCTTGCCGATGCAGCGCGAAGAGCGGCCCGCTTATGCTTGGTACGGCGATATGGATCTCGCGCCCCATTTGGCGGAATTGCTGCGCGAGGGCCCGATCTCGGTCACCCTGGTTTTTCATGAGCCGGTGCGCCGGCAAGACTTCCCATCCCGAAAAGCCTTGACAAATCACTGCCAGCGCGCAAGTGCGCAGGGCGTTGCGGAGGCGTTGGCCGGTCGGCCCGTCACGCCCCTAAGGGCGCCAGCCCGTTTCGGCGTTGCGCCGGAGGCGGCGGCAGATGTGCCGCGGGAGCTTGCAGGGGGCGGGGTGCAACGCGCCGCGGTTGGATGATGGGATGGCGGTGGATGGGAGCCCCGCCAAATGAGGAGCGGACAGGCCGTGTCGTCTGGTGAGGAGCAGCGGGTCTTTATCAAGTCCTATGGCTGCCAAATGAATGTCTATGATGCCGATCGGATGGGCGAGCTGTTGGCGTCCCACGGCTATCGGGCTGTGGATACGCCGGATGCGGCCGACCTTGTGATCCTCAATACGTGCCACATTCGCGAGAAAGCCGCCGAGAAGGTCTATTCAGAGATCGGTCGATTGCGGTCGATGAACGCCGAGCGGAAGGGCTCTGGCCGTGCGGCGGCCACCCTTGCCGTTGCAGGCTGCGTGGCGCAAGCGGAGGGCGAGGCCATGCTGTCGCGCGCCCCGGCGATCGATCTCATTGTCGGTCCGCAAACCTATCATCGTCTTCCGGCGTTGCTTGACCGGGTTGCCAAGGGCGAGCGGGGTGTGGTTGACACGGATTTTCCCGAGACCACCAAGTTCAAGCATTTACCGAAGCGCGCGCAGCAACCGCTCACGGCCTTTCTTACGGTCCAAGAAGGGTGCGATAAGTTTTGCACATTTTGCGTTGTTCCCTATACGCGGGGGGCTGAGGTCTCGCGGCCGGTCGCTGAGATTGTGGCCGAAGCGCAGCGGCTCGTGCGCACGGGCGCGCGAGAGCTGACGCTGCTCGGCCAGAACGTGAATGCGTATCATGGCACTGATGAAACCGGCAAAGAGGTGGGGCTTGCCGCCTTATGCTACCGGCTTGCCTCTATCGAGGGGCTTGAGCGCCTGCGATACACGACGAGCCATCCGCGGGATATGTCCGATGATCTCATCGCGGCCCATCGCGATCTGCCGGAATTAATGCCCTATTTGCATTTGCCGGTTCAGGCGGGATCAGACCGCATCTTAAAAAAGATGAACCGTCAGCATACCGCAGAGAATTATTTGCGGTTGATCGAACAGATCCGGAAGGCCCGTCCCGATATCGCCTTATCGTCTGATTTTATTGTCGGCTTCCCGGGCGAAACGGATGAAGATTTTGAGGCGACTTTAGCGCTCATTCGCCAGGTCGGCTTTGCACAGAGCTTCTCTTTTAAATATAGCCCTCGGCCCGGAACGCCCGCCGCGGATATGCCGCCCGTGGATGAGGCGGTCAGTGCAGCGCGCTTGCAAATTTTGCAGGCCCTTTTACGCGAGCAGCAGCAACGGTTTGCAGCGCAGCTCGTCGGGCGGACTCTGCCAGTGCTTTTTGAGAAAGCCGGCCGACATGCCGGGCAACTTGCCGGGCGATCGCCCTATTTGCATCCCGTTCAGGCCGAGGCGCCCGAAAGCCTTATCGGGCAGATCGCCGATGTCGCGATCCTGGAGGCCGTCTCAAATAGTCTCACGGGCGCTCTTGCGGCACAACGCGCTGAGCCGCGGCGCGCCTTCGCATGAGCCAAACGGCCCCGCATAGGGACTTTTTTGAGGTAACAAATACCGACCATCTCGTTGATCTGTGTGGTGAACACGATCAGCATTTGGCCTTGGTCGAGGAAAGGCTGGGTTTGACCCTCTATCCGAAGGGCAATCGGATTTACATCGAGGGAGAGGCCAAAGCCGATGTCGATCGCTGCAAAGAGATTTTCGCCGGCTTGGCGGGCCAGCTGGCTGCCGGCCGCGGACTGACAGCCGGCGATGTGGGCCGTGCCGTGAGTTTTATCGCGAAAGGCGCGATGTTTGAGGTCGGCAAGGCGAAAATTTATCCAAGAACGTCAGCCCAGGAAGCGTACCTCAATACCCTCCGGACGAGCGATATGGTGTTTGGGCTCGGGCCAGCGGGCACGGGCAAAACCTTCCTTGCGGTGGCGGTCGGCATGGACATGCTATTGGCCGGCGAGGTCCGCCGGCTCATTCTTTCGCGCCCCGCGGTCGAAGCAGGCGAGCGCTTGGGTTTTTTGCCCGGCGATTTGCGCGAGAAGGTCGATCCATATTTGCGCCCGCTCTATGACAGCATGGAGCGGCTGTTGCCGGCAAAAGTGGTGGAGCGGCGCATCGAGACGAACGAGATTGAGGTCGCGCCCCTTGCCTATATGCGCGGGCGGACCCTCGATGATGCGTATGCGATCCTCGATGAGGGCCAGAACGCGACGTCCATGCAAATGAAAATGTTCCTGACCCGGATGGGCGAAAACAGCCGTATGGTGATTACCGGTGATCCGTCTCAGGTGGATTTGCCGGCCGACGTTCCCAGCGGTTTGCGGGTTGCCGAGCGCATTCTTGAAGGCGTGAGCGGAATTTCCTTCTTCCGGTTCTCAGAGGACGACGTGGTGCGCCACGCCTTGGTCTCGCGGATTGTCAAAGCCTATGCGAGGGCCGACGCGGCCGGTGCGACCAGCGCGGCCAAGGCAGGCAAGAGCGACGGGGGCAGCGACAGGCAGGGACCGGCTCGGTGAGGGGCGAGCTGCAAGGAAAAGTGCAGCTGACCCTGTCAGAGGCGGCCGCGGGCTGGGCGGAGATCCTCAGCGCAGACCACATCACGCAGGTAGCGGACGCTCTTTCGGTCACTCTCGATGCCTCTCTTGATGCCTCGACTGCCGCCGATGTCATCCTCGCCGATGACGCGTATGTCAAAGGCCTCAACCGGCACTATCGGGGGATCGATAAGCCGACCAATGTCTTGTCCTTTCCTTTGTCGAGCGGGGAGGGCGGAGCGGTGCCCCTCGCGCCCCCATCACCTCACAACGGCCCTGACCACGATGGGCCTGGGCACAACGCCCCCTCGCTTTTGCAGGTCACGCTTGCAGGCGATGTGTACCTTGCCCTTGAGACGGTCTGCCAGGAGGCGGCAGAGCAGGGAAAATCGCCCCGCGATCATGCCATTCACCTCATCGTTCATGGTTTCTTGCATCTCCTCGGCTTCAATCATGAAACGAGCGGGGAGGCAGCTCGGATGGAGGCGACGGAAATCGATTGTCTCTCGCGGCTCGGTCTGTCGAACCCATATAATCTTGACCGCCCCAACGCTTCCGGCGACCCTGAAATAGAGTTAGCAACCACACAAAGAGCGATGTTGGACAAGACACCGCCACAAACAGGCACCGAAGACCCCCAATCTTCGCAACCTAGCCCCACCAGCCCGTCTCCTCCTGGTCGATCGCTGTCGGGACATTCCGTTCCTGATCCATCTGGTCCTGGCCCCTCTCAAACGCCGGCGGTCAACGGCGCTTCGAGTGGGCATTTGCTCGGCCAGATCGGGCGCGCGATGAGCTGCATGTTCCGCTCTAAAGCCGGCGCGAACGGCGCTCAGCCGAACTTACTTCCTGGGATCAGTGGCGTGCTCGAAGGGCACCTGCTCGATGTCGAGGCCATGTCGCCGGAAGAGCGGCTCATGCTTTCCAACCTCATGCGGTTCGGAAAGGTGCGGGTGAGCGATGTCATGGTCCCGCGCGCCGATATTGTGGCCGTCGAGGAGAACGAAGACCTGGAAGAGCTCGTGCGGATTTTTTCCGAAGCGGGTCATTCGCGGCTGCCGGTCTATCGCGAAACCCTCGATGATCCGACCGGCATGGTTCACCTCAAGGACGTCGTGCCCTTGCTGATGGGTCAGTTCACCGGCACGAAGGCCCCGCCCTATTTCATGCCCACGATCCGCCGTCCGGTGCTGTTTGCCCCGCCTTCCATGCCGGCCCTCGATCTTTTGTTGCGCATGCAGGCGACGCGCAATCACATGGCCCTTGTGATCGACGAATATGGCGGCACGGACGGGCTGCTCACCATCGAAGACATCGTCGAGGAGATTGTGGGCGATATCGAAGATGAACATGACGATCCAAACGAGCCGACCCTCTCGCAACGGCCAGATGGCAGTTACGACGCCAGCGCCCGGTTGCCTGTCGACGAACTGGGAGCCACCCTCGGCCTTTCGCTCGCGCAAGCGGACGACGATGAAGGGGTGGACACGCTGGGTGGCCTGGTTTTTTACACTCTCAACCGGGTGCCGGAGCGCGGCGAGATCGTTCGCCACGCTTCAGGTCTTGAGTTTGAGATCATCGACGCCGATCCGCGGCGGATCAAGAAACTGCGGATCCGGCGCTCCGCCTCTCCCGAGCCGGCGGGAGACACACCGGACCCTTAAGGGCAAGGGGCGCGGGTGACGGTGGCGCGGCGCACAGCGGCCTGGGTCACAGGCGTCTGGTGGAGAGGCGCCCGCGTGACAGGCGCCTGCGTAACAAGCAAAGCGTGCGAGTGACTGGGGGGCGTGGTGAGCGGCAATTCGGGCGGCACAAGCGACCTTGGCCCTCTGGTTTCTTTCGGCCCCCAGGGTCGCTTTGTCTTGTTCTTCCGGGCTCTGACGGGATGGCGCCGGTGGGCCCTTTCTGTATGCCTCGGCGCTTTTGCGGTGCTTGCCTTTGAGCCGCTTGGGTTCACCCCCGCTTTACTGATTTCTTTCACCGGACTTTTGTGGCTGCTCGACGGGGTCGATGAGGCAGGCCGTGGGCTGCGTCAGGCGTTTCTGGACGGTTGGGGTTTTGGGGTCGGGTTTTTTGCGGCCGGGCTCCATTGGGTAGGCCACGCCTTCTTGGTGGATGCTGAAACCTTTGCAGCCCTGATGCCGGTCGCGGTTGTGCTGCTGACCGCGGGCCTGGCGCTCTTTACCGGCGCCGCGAGCGCATTTTACGTGTTCATTGCCGTTCCCGGGCCAGGGCGGGTGTTTCTCTTCGCCGGGGTCTGGCTGATTTTTGAATGGCTCCGGGGGCATATCTTGTCGGGCTTTCCCTGGAACCTGATGGGTTATGTGTGGGCTGATTATCTGTGGGTCGCTCAAGGGGCAAGCCTTGTCGGTGTCTATGGGCTGAGCCTCCTAACCGTGGCGCTCGCAGCCTCCCCAGCGGCCATCTTCACGCCTTTTCCCTCAGCCAAGGGGCGCCGGTTTGCATGGGCGCCTGCCGGATTTTTGGCGACCGTCTTTATCCTAATCGCAGCCTTTGGCGCGTTGCGTTTAGGGACGTCTTTGGGCGAGGTCGCCGAGGTACGCCTGCGGATCGTGCAGGCCAATATTCCCCAGGCAGACAAATACGAGCGGGTCAATCGCATTCCAATCATGGAGAAATATCTGGCCCTGACAGGCCGCCCCGCAGAGGGCGAGCCGCCAACCCATATTATTTGGCCAGAGGCCGCTCCTCCGTTTTTGCTCTCGCGCGGGCTAGACTTCGTGGCGGCGATGGGAGCCACCTTAGCGCCCCAGCAGGTGCTGATCACCGGCGCGCCGCGGGTTACGGTGGATGAGACGACGGGGGAAAGCCGGTACTTCAACTCGCTCTTCGCTGGCGATCGTGCCGCCTGGGCTGCCTTTGGCGCCACCGGGGAGCCCGAGGGATTGTCGCTCTACGATAAGTCCCACCTCGTGCCCTTCGGCGAATATCTCCCCTTGCAGCCAATTCTG
>JBCDJA010000103.1:0-7692 GCA_038748465.1 Pseudomonadota bacterium | reverse complement strand
TCAGTACACCCATGCCAAAGCCCTGACGACCCACAATAATCTCTCGACTGGGTTTATGCAGGCGCTGGAAACCGCATGCGGAAACATCTCGCGCGATGTCGAGGGCGTCTTGAGTGAGCTTGATGCTGTGCGCTATGCGACAACCCTCGGCACCAATGCCCTCATTGAGCGCAAAGGACCGCGGATTGGCCTCATAACCACCAAGGGCCATGAATGGACGGTGCCGCTCATGCGCGCTCGGGGCTATGGCGATGGGATGCCGGAGGAATACCAAGCTGACCTGCCGGGGGCGGACAGACCCGTCCCCCTGGTGGACCGCACCATGATCGTCGGTGTGCGCGAGCGGATCGATTGGAAGGGCGATTGCGTGCTTGCTCTTGACGAGGACGGGGTGCGCGAGGCGGTGCGCGCGCTGGTGGATAAGGGCGCCCAGGCCTTTGTTGTGGGTCTTCTCAACGCAACGCTCAATCCGGACCACGAAAAACGCATCGAACAGATCATCCTCGATGAATATCCCGCGCATTTTCTCGGCGGGTTGCCGGTGATTTTGTCCCACAAGGTCGTCGGCCGCAAAGGCGAGTATGCGCGCACCATGTCCGCGATCCTCGATGCCTATCTTCACGACATCATGCATCACGGCCTTTCGGGCCTTGAGGTGACCTTGCGCAGTAATGGCTATAGCCAGCCCATGCTCGTCACCCACAATACCGGCGGCATGGCGCAATTGAACTCGACCCATGCTCTGCAGACGATCCATTCCGGCCCCGTCGCGGGCCTTGGCGCAACCGAATCTCTCTCTGCGCAATATAACGAGCCCAACATCATCGCGACGGATATGGGCGGCACCAGCTTTGACATCGGCATCGTCACGGGGGACGGGGTGAAGTTCTATGACTTCAACCCGGTTATCGATCGCTTCCTCGTCGCGACACCGATGGTCTATCTCCACACCCTGGGCGCAGGCGGTGGCTCAATCGCGCGGATTGATGAGGTGTGGGGCTCGGTTGCGGTTGGCCCGGAAAGCGCAGGCTCGGATCCGGGTCCGGCGTGTTATGGCCGCGGCGGCAAGGAACCCACAACCACCGATGCCAATCTTGTGCTGGGGTATCTCGATGCAGAGAATTACGCCGGTGGCTCTATCAAGTTGAACCGTCGGCGTGCGGAACGATCGATCCAATCGGCCATCTGTGAGCCGACGGGCATGACCGTAACGGAAGCAGCCCTCGCCATCCGCCGTAAGGTCGATGCCAATATGGCCGATGCGATCTTTAAGGAAGTCGCGGTGAAGGGCTATGACCCGCGTGATTTCTCGGTTCTGTCCTATGGCGGCGGCGGACCGCTCCATGCGTGCGGCTTTGCAAGTCGCCTGGGGGTCAAAAAGGTCATCATACCGCCCTTTAGCTCAGTATTTTCTGCCCTTGGGGCTGGCAATATGAACCAGCTTCATATCCATGAAAAATCTGTCTACGTAACGATTTATGATCCGAACTCTCGGCAAATCCTGCGCGATCCCACCGTGCTCAACGAAGCGATTGAGGAATTGTCGGAGAAAGGACGCGCGGACCTCAAGCGCCAGGGTGTGGCCGATGAGGATGTGCGCCTGCGGGTCGAAGTGGATATGCGCTATGGCAACCAACGGGCCCAAACCGCCGTGGTTGCGCCAATCGAGCGGTTTGACTCCCTGACCGACATCATGAACCTCGTGCAGATCTTCTCGGAAACCTATGAGCAACGCTTTGGCGATGGTAGCCGGGCGCCGGAAGCGGGGATCCGCGTCCAGGTCGTGCGCGTTGTCGCCTATGTGGACCATGACGATGTGCGGCTTGAGGCCTATACCGGTGCCGGCGGCAAATCGGCCGCACCGGCGCGCAGCCGGG
This sequence comes from Pseudomonadota bacterium, assembly GCA_038748465.1. Classification (GTDB taxonomy): domain Bacteria; phylum Pseudomonadota; class Alphaproteobacteria; order M2410; family M2410; genus JBCDJA01. Next base: position 5,815 of record JBCDJA010000103.1, on the reverse strand, counting down.
AGTGCTGGTTCGATGGGAATGACGCGCCGGTCGACACGCCGATCTACGATCACGGCGATCTCGGCGAGGGGGTAACGATTAGCGGCCCAGCCCTCATAGAAAGCACAACAACGACCTTCCTCGTCGAACCGGGATGGGAGTTGACGACCGGCAAACAGGGTGCTGCGGTAATGGTGCAGCGGGAGACTAACGGCGCGGCGCGCCAGTAAGGGAGACCACGTGCGATGAACGAACAGCCAACCTTGCAAGGCGAACAGGAACTCGTCGACCGCTTCCTGGAAGAGAACGTCCTCTTCATGGCGCCGGACATGGACATCATGCTGTCGCATGGTTTGTCCGAGATCAGCCCTATCGAGCAAAACGCCCTCAATAATCTGCCCGATCCGGACACGATGAGCATCATCCGGGCCCGGCTTGAAACCGGCTGCACCGAGAGCTTTGAACTTGTTGAACAGATGGGCGCAGCGCCAGGTGCCAAATGGGGCGATCTGATTGTCGGCGTCTTTTCAGTTGGCGGCGATCTCTCCGTCGCCAGCATGGGCGGGGTGTTGTTGTTTTCGATCCTTGCCCAAATGCCCGTGAAGTTCATGGTTCGCTATTGGGAGAACGAGCCGAGCGTCGGCCTGAAACCGGGCGATATTTTTGTTCATAACGACACGCGGTACGGGAACGTTCATAACGCTGACTTTAGCGTCATTTTGCCAATCTTCGATGGCGATAAGCTCGTCTGCTTCGCCGGCTGTATCGTCCATGAGGGCGAGAACGGCTCTTGCGAACCGGGGGGCATTCCGCCAAGCGCCGAATCTCCCTTCGATGAAGGCTTGCGCATGCCCCCCATGCGGGTCGGCGAGAACTACACCCTCCGCCGGGACGTGGTGACCTTCTTGCAGCATTCCACGCGCGAGCCCAAGCTGATGCTGGCCGGCCTCAAATCGCGCCTCCATGCCTGCATTCGGGTCCAGAAACGGGTGGAGGAATTGATCAATGCCTATGGCAGCGATGCTGTGATCGGCACCATTCGTCAGACCCTGATCGACACCGAGGCGGCAGCGCGCGACCGGCTGCGCGCTTGGCCCGACGGGATCGTTCGCACCACGTCCTTCTCAGACAGCACCTTGCGCGAGAATGTGCTGATGAAACTCAATGTTGCGCTTGAGAAGCGCGATGATGAGCTCGTTATCGATTTCAGAGGGTCCGCGCCGGAGATCCAAAACCGGTCGGTCAACACCATCGTCTCCTCCTTAAAGGCAATGCTGGCGCAGCAATTCCTGACCTATGTGTGGCCAGACCTGCCGCGCAATCAGGCCGTGTTTGCGCCCATTACGGTGAAGACGGACGACAAATCGATCATGCATTGCTCGGACGATGCGGCGACCGCCCAAGCGATGATGAGCTTCTTTCCGGCCTTTGGCGGCGTGCAACGGTGTTGTGCCAAGTTTCTTTACAGCAGCGATCATCGGTCGACGGAGATTATCTCGAATTGGTGGCACATGATCGACACGCTCTTGCATGCGGGGGTCACCCAGCATGGCGAGCCGATCGGCAATATCGGTCCCGATATTAACGGTATGGGTGGGGCCGCGCGCTGGAACCGGGATGGCGAACACGCGATCGCCCCGATCTTTGCGACCATGGTGGATCTTGGCGAGCAGGAGCTCATCGAAGAAGAGTTGCCGATGCTGCGCCTCACCTGGCAAGGCATGCAGCAGGACAAACAAGGCTACGGCAAGTTCCGTGGCGGTCATGGCGGGCAAAACATTACGACCGTCAAGGACACGCCCATGTGGGCCTATGTCACCTCGGCCAATCAAAGCAAATTCCCGACCGGCATCGGCCTGTTCGGCGGATATTCGTCCGGCTGCACACCACTGTGCAAGGTGAAGGGCGTCAATATCTTCGATATCGCTGAGATCAATCCGGAGGTGTTCACCGACTACACCATCGTCGACATCATGAACAATCAGCCCTTCGAGGGGGCAACCTACACCACCCACCATATGGGCATGACGCCTGAGGTCTCTCAGCCGGGCGAGCTTTACATGATCCAGATGGGACCGGGCAGCGGCTATGGGGATGTGCTTGAGCGCGATCCCCAATCGGTGGCTAAGGATTATCGCGAGGGCTTGATTTCTCTGTGGACGGCAGAAAATGTCTATGCGGTCATCCTTGATCCGGAGACGAGCGCCGTCGACGAGGGCGCGACGGACGAGGCACGCGCGGCCGTGCGCAAGGCACGCCTGGCCCGCGGCAAATCCTACGAGGAGTTTGTTGCGGGGTGGCAAACCGAAAAACCGCCGGCCCACCTGCCCTATTTCGGCTCTTGGGACGATCCGACGGTGCTCCATCGGGGCTCGCCGGACGACACCTGCACGACCGACAACATTCAGCCGGTGTTTTTGCCCAATCCCCACGAGGCGGAGGTCATCCGCCTGCGCAAGGAGCTTGACGATCTCGTCAATAAAGAGCTTGGTGGCGTCGGCCATACCTAAGGAAGGGCCGATAACCATCAGATGGGGGAGCGGCTGTGAGTAAACGATTGCCCACGTGGCTCGAAACGCGGGACGCCCCGCTGTTTTGGATCGAACCGGGGGGCTATGGCCTTACCGCTTATGCCGGTGGTGACGCCGATTGGATGGGCGATCCCCAGTCGGCAGCCTCCATCTTCGGCCAGGTCAATTCGGTCCTCAAATCATCGATCCTCTCGATCGACGGGCTGCCTGCCCTGCGCGGCGGTGCGCCCCTTGAGGCGGACGCAGACAAGGCGGTCTCCCTCGCGCAAGATTTGCTCCAGGATGAAGCCGGCAAAAGCCGCCTGAAAGACGTGATCGGCGCCGTCGGTCACGGGATTGCGGGGCGCGCGGGGCTGGCCCTCGCCCTCCCCTCACCGGCAAAATTACTCACCTTATGCGGCGCGCCGGCCGGCTGCGGCGACATTGAGTTTGACGATCTCGACGACATTGCTGTGGCGCTTACCGGTGTGGCCCGCAGCGTGAGCGAAACCGGGATCGAGGCCCTTCTCGTGACCTTCGGCGAGGGGGCGGCCGTCAGCGATGATGAAGTTGAGGCGCTCGAGAGCCTGACCGCCACCGCCTCCCACTACCGCTGGGCCACGGCGGCGCGGCTTGATGGTGAGCCGGCGGGGCCCATCCTTTCAAGCGCCTTCGATATTGTGCTGTGTCCAGACTGTCCGCCCTCGCACTTCTCGTCTGGCTGGACGGTGGAGGACAAACCGCTTGGCGGGGGGCTTGCCAAGGCCTTTTGGGAAGGCGAGGACTTTGCGGCCCTGTCCGGGCCGGCGCTTGTCTATGGCGAAGCGCCTGACTGGTTGGCGCCGGAGGCTGTGCTTGCCCGGCTCAACACGCTCCACGGCGGGGCCGGTTGACAGCCCTTTGAGCTGCCCGCACTCTCGCCCCCCGAAAAAGACACAAGACCCAAGGAACGGTGGCAGGCGTGGCAGGCGGCGATAATCAAGACCAAATCGACTATTGGAATGGCAGCACGGGCGAAGCGTGGGCGAGCCATGCCGACGCGCTTGACGCCATGCTTGGCGGCCCCAGTGAGGCCCTCTTTTCAGCAGCAAAGCTTAGCGCCGGCGAGCGCGCGCTCGACATCGGCTGCGGGCCCGGCGGAACCGCCTTCCCCGCACTCGAACGCGTTAGCCCCGGCGGCGCGGTGGTGGGACTTGACGTCTCGCGCCCTCTCCTTGCCATCGCGCGGGGGCGGGCCCTTGCAAAGACGGGCGACATTGCCTTTGAAGAGGGCGATGCTGCTCTCTGGCAAAGCCACGTGCCGTTCGACGTCGCCATCTCCCGCTTTGGGATTATGTTTTTCGAAGAGCCCATCCCAGCCTTTAAAAACATCCATAGCCTGATGAAACCGGACGGCCGCTTGGCCTTTATTTGTTGGCAATCCATCAAAGACAATCCGTGGGCGATCAAACCAGTGGAAGCGATTATGCCTCTCTTGCCCGAGGCGCCGACACCGCCGCCGCCGGGGGCGCCCGGCCCCTTTGCCTTCGATGACCCGGCCCGGGTGAGCGACATCCTCACGAAATCAGGCTGGTCATCGATCGATATCGCCCCCTGGACAGGCGACATTATGCTGCCCGGAGCGGATGCGAGCGAAACCGCGCGGTTCTTGCTGCGGGTCGGCCCCGCGTCCCGTGCGATCAAAGACCAAGAGGTCGACGAAGACGCGGCCGTAGATGCCATGGCCGCCATGATCCGTGCCCAACAGGCTGGAGACAATCCCCACTTCGGTGGCGCGATCTGGGTGGTGACGGCGAAGGCGTAAGGCCTGCCGGCACCGCCCCATGCACACCGCCTTACCGCCCGGCCCTACCTAGCCCGTCGACAAATCGTAATCGGTCACGTCCGGCTCGAGGTCTTGGCTCGCCTCTGACGTGGTTTGCTTGGTAAAGCCCTTAAGGCTGCCGGTTTCCACCGCGTCGCGCTTGATGGCAACCGGGCTTGTGGCATAGGCGGTGAGCAATTCGGCAAGCGAACGCAGGGCATGCATGTGGATGCGCTCATAGCCGTGGCTCGCATCGACCCCGAAGGTCGCAAGCGCCGTGCGCACATCGGCCCCCGCCTCAAGCGCCGCGGCGCTATCTGACCGGTAATATTTGAAGATATCCCGCTGGTGCTTGATGTCATGCTCCTGACACAGAGAAATCAGCTTGCGGGTCGTGTGATAGTCAAAGGGCCCCGTCATATCGGCCATGGCAATCGTGACGCCAAACTCAGCGCTGTTTTGGCCAGGGGCTGTCGATCCGTTATCCACGACGACGAGGGAGGCGATATCTTGGGTTAGGACGTGACTGGCCCCATAGCCAACCTCCTCAGAAATCGAGAACAACCAAAATGTATCGACCGTGGGTTTGCCTTTGTCAGACAACAGGGCTTTGAGCGCTGCCAACATGACGGCGACCCCGGCCTTATTGTCCAAATGGCGAGAGATGATATAGCCATTGTCCAAAAATTCCGGCTGCGGATCGATAGACACGAGATCGCCAACATCGATCCCCAGCTTCGACGCCGCAACATCATCGTCAGCCCACGCATCGACACGCAGCTCAACATGCTCCCACCCGATGGGTGCGCTATCCACCTCCTCGCCAAAGGTATGGCCGGAGGCTTTCGGCGGCATAATGGTGCCGCGATAAGATCCCTCATTGGAAAAAATCGTGCAGCGGGCCCCTTCGGCAAAGCGGGCCGACCAATGCCCGATGGGCACAAGTTCCAGGCGCCCGTTTGGCTTCAGGCGCTTGACCTGCGCCCCAAGTGTATCGAGGTGGGAGATAAAGCCTCGCGCCGGTTGCGATGAACGGCCGGCGACCTTGCATCGAATGGCGCCGCGGCGGGTGAGCTGGAACTCCGCCCCCAGCTCAGTCAATTCCTTACACACCGCGCGCACCACCGTGTCGGTGAACCCGGTGGGGCTGGGGATCACCAACAGACGTTTGAGGGTGTCCGCCAAATAGTCGAGATCGATGGGCAGAATGCTCATAGGGCGTGGGCTCCCATTTGATCGCGGGCAGAGGCCGGCAGAGACAAGGGGAACAAGAGGTCGACAAACCGTTCCGCCGTCGGCTGCGGCTCATGATTGGCAAGGCCCGGCCGCTCATTCGCCTCGATAAACACATAATCGGGCTTGCGCGGACTTTTAACCATCAAATCGATGCCGGTTACCGGAATATTGATCGCCCGGGCCGCAGAGATGGCCGCATTGATCAGGACGGGATGCGTTTGGTCGGTCACATCGTGGATCGTGCCACCCGTGTGCAAATTGGCGGTCCGGCGCACGATGATCTCAG
>JBCDJA010000102.1:0-7709 GCA_038748465.1 Pseudomonadota bacterium | reverse complement strand
CTGACTTGGGCCGGCGAGCCCGCAGGCGACGTGTCTATCGCAGACGTGGCGGGCACTGATGACGCCGGCGAGGGGACGCTTACCTTTATCGCCAGCAAAGCCTACGCCTCGCGAGCTGGAACGCTTGCCGCATCGGCCTGTGTGATCACGGCAGAGTTGTTGCCGGCCGCTCACGCGCAGGTGCCAACCCACTTCCTCCTCACCCCGTCGCCAGAGCGCGTCTTTGCGGCCCTGGCATCGCAATTTTATCCCGCGGCGGGATTGCCAGCAAAGACGGTGGCGGCGGGCGCCTCTGAGGTGCACGCCTCGGCGGTGGTCGATCCCACCGCGCTGCTGGAAGACGGGGTAAAGATCGCGGCAGGGGCGGTGATCGGCGCTGGGGCTGAGATCGGCGCAGGCACCGAGATTGGCGCAAACACCTGTGTCGGGCCTGGGGTGACGATTGGGCGGAATTGCCGGATCGGCGCCCAATGTGTGCTGCACTATGCCCATCTCGGCGACCGGGTCTTGATTCAGCCCGCTGTTGTCATCGGCGGCGATGGGTTCGGCTATGCCTCTTCCCCCGAGGGCCATGCGAAGATCCCCCAGCTTGGGCGCGTGATCATTCAAGATGAGGTGGAGATTGGCGCTTTGACGGCCGTCGACCGAGGGGCGCTAAGCGATACGGTGATCGGGGAAGGCACGAAAATCGATAACCATGTGCAGATTGCCCACAATTGCCGGGTCGGGCGGCACTGCCTGCTTGCCGGTCATGTGGCGCTTGCCGGTAGCACGGTGCTCGAGGACTTTGTCGTGATGGGTGGGCAGGCGGCTGCTGCTGGGCATATTACCATTGGCGCCGGGGCCCTCATGGCCGCTCGGTCGGCAACAAACCGCGATTTGCCAGGCGGCCAAGCCTATGGCGGCGCGCCGGCGCGCCCCATTGCTGAGTGGAAAAGGGAAGTCGTTGCCCTGTCCCGGTTGGCAAAACGACCGAAAAAATCCTAAATACCCGGGTGGCGGGTGGTCCGCCGGTGAGAGATCATAGCAAGTCGAAGTCCGGCCATGACGCAGACGGAGCCTGCCCTTTCCGCCGAGTTGACGGCGCATAGCATTGACGGCACACCGCTTCCGGCGGTTGATGTCAACGAGATCATGGGGATGATCCCCCATCGCTACCCGTTCTTGATGATCGACCGGGTGGATGACATCGACCTGGAGGCCAACCGCGCCATCGGCGTGAAATGCGTCACGATCAATGAGCCGTTTTTTCTGGGCCATTTCCCCGGACATCCGGTCATGCCTGGGGTTTTGATTGTCGAGGCGATGGCCCAAACGGCGGCGACATTTGTCGTCTACAAACTCGGCACCCGGGCGCGCGGCAAGATCGTGTATTTCATGACAATCGACAAAGCCCGGTTTCGCGCACCGGTGCAGCCAGGCTCGCTCCTCAAACTCCATACAAGCGCCCTGCGCAGCCGCGGGGCCGTATGGAAGTTTCGGTCTGAGGCGAAAGTGAATGATGAAATCGTCGCCGAGGCGGAATTTGCTGCGATGATCCGCGATGAAGAGTGAGGCGCGGGCGCCTTTGCGCGGCTCGCGGCACCGCGCTAAGGCGGGTCAAGCGGGCCGGACGACCGGACCAATAACTGGGCCCGATGGCGCCCGTTGCGGCGGGGCATGGGGCGCGCAACTTCTCGCGCGATCTAAACGAGACTACGCAACCTTAGAAGAGGCCCCATAGCTTTTTTCGGCGGTCGAGATAGGCTTGCCGCTCGTTCTGGCCGGGCAATCCGGCAAGGTCGATATGGAGGGCATCGGCCTCGCGCGCGGGGCATTCCAGTTTGATCGTGCGCGATTCCCAAAACGCCACCAGCTCGGCCTTCTGAGACGTCTCGACCTTTTGGGTCAGATCGAGAGACAACCCCTTGCCGTATTTGTTCAGTAGGCGGTTGAGATTGTGCAGGATTTCGAGAATGTACATTTCATAAGGCATTGAGGTGGTCTGCAAGGTGAAATCCTGCTCAGACTTGCCTCGCACTTGCGAGGTGTAATACCGCACACCGAGCAATCCTTGCTCTGCGATTTCCAACCGGTCACGGCCGATGGAGGTAACGCGGATGTCCGCGGCCACCGATATTTGCCGCAGATACAAACGATGATTTTTATTGATCAGAAACTCATCGTTCTTGCACTGCTCGCCGATGGCTTTGATCCAGGCAGACAAAATGTCCACAATCGCAAGGCGGGCCTCGATGTTGTCTTCCTTGTTGAGCCGCTCGATCGATTCGATTGCGCCCCAAAGATTGCTGCGCAGCCCCTCCAAAAACACCTGCCGCGGCTGGGAGGTAGACCAAAACCGATAGGCCAAAAGGGCAATGCCCCCGACCGCTGCCGTGACAAGGCCCTGGGGCAGGCTCGTCAGGATTGACTGAATCACACTCTCAAAGATCGCTTGCATTGACTGTCCCCCGTTTATTCCCACACCCTGAAGTGTAGCGCCTCCACCGTCGCTCTCAAGTAGCAAGGTGTTGATTTTGCGTGGTTTTGCCCCAACGCCCAATGGGTGAGAGCGCGTGAGCGCGCCCCCTGTTATAGTGGGCCGTGTGAGTCTGCCTGGGGGCCAATGCCATGAGTGAAATTCATCCCACCGCAATCATTGAAGACGGCGCCGTGCTGGGCGATGGGGTTTTTGTCGGCCCCTTTTGCCATGTCGGCCCGCAAGTAACCCTGGCTGACCGTGTGCATTTGGTCAGTCACGTGTCGGTTGGCGGGCGAACGAGCATCGGCGAGGAGACGCAGATCTACCCCTTTGCCTCGGTCGGCCAGCCGCCCCAGCATCTAAAATATCACGGCGAGGACGTGCGGCTTGTGGTGGGAGCGCATAACATTATCCGCGAACATGTAACCATGAATCCCGGCACCGGCATCGGCCGCGGGGAGACGTTGGTCGGTGACCACGGCATGTTTATGGCCGGCTGTCACATCGCCCATGACAGCACGGTCGGCGATCATGTCATCTTTGCCAACAACGCCACGATCGGCGGGCATGTGGATGTTGGAAATTTTGTTTTTCTTGGCGGTCTGTGTGCGGTTCATCAGTATAGCCGCATTGGGGATTATTCGTTCGTGGGCGGTATGGCGGGCCTCGAGGGCGACCTTATTCCCTTCGGCTCCTGCATGGGCAATCGGGCGTTTTTGGCAGGCCTTAACATTGTCGGCATGAAACGGCGGAACGTGCCGCGCGATTCAATCCACGCGATCCGGGGCGCCTATCGCATGCTGTTTGCCGAGGAGGGCACCTTCCAGGAGCGGCTTGATGATGTCGCGGAAATGTTCAGTGAACAGCCTGAGGTTCAGGAGATCGTGCGGTTTGTCCGCTCGGCGTCAAACCGTCCGCTGTGCATGCCGAAGCCGGAACGCGGCGCATGACGAGCGCTACGGGGCGGCCACCGTTGGCGATCTTTGCCGGCGGCGGCGATCTACCGCTCAAATTGGCGGAGGCCTGCAAGGCCCAATCCCGCGACTATCTTGTGTTCGGGATTGAAGGCAGCGCCAACAAGTCCGTTGAGGCCCATCCCCATCATTGGGTCTCGATGGGGCAGGTGGGGCACATCCTAAAGCTGATGAAGCGGGCCAAGTCTGAGGAGGTGGTGTTTGCCGGCTATGTGAAGCGCCCGGATTTCTCGACCGTCAAGGTGGACTTCACCGGCGCCAAGCTGCTGCCGAAAATAATTGCCTCCCTTCCTAAAGGCGACGATGCGCTGCTCAAAACCCTGGTCGATTATTTCGACAGTCAGGGGTTCCGGGTTGTTGGCGCAGAGACCGTGTTCAGCGACCTGCTTGCCGATCGGGGCGTGATGGGCGCCCATCGTCCGGTTGAGGAGGACCTTGCCGATATCGACCGGGCGGTTGATGTCATCCGAGCGCTTGGCCCCTTCGATGTCGGTCAAGCCGCCCTTGTCGTCAGCAATGCGGTTTTGGCGGTCGAGGGCGCGGAGGGCACCGATGCAATGCTCGATCGGTGCAGTTTGTTTGACCCCCAAAAACTGGGGACACGCCAGGCGCGACGCGGCGTGCTCGTAAAAATTCCGAAGCCGGAGCAAGAGCGCCGGGTCGACCTTCCGACGATTGGTGTGCGGACAATCAGCAAGGCCGGTGCAGCGGGCTTGCGCGGGATTGCGATCGCCGCAGGGGGCGCTTTGATCCTTGATCGGGAGGCGGTGGTTGAGGCGGCCGATGCAGAGGGCTTGTTCCTTGTCGGCATTGATGAAAAGGCGGCCGGATCATGACAGCCCTTGGCGAGCTCAGTCCGCCTGGCCCGCCGGCCGATTTGCCGGTTCCAACGCTGCCAAATTACCGGGTCACCATCGTGGCCGGGGAACCATCAGGCGATGCGCTTGGCGGTCAGATCATGGCAGCATTAAATGAGCTGACCGATGGGCGCGTCCTTTATGAGGGGGCCGGCGGGGATGCGATGAAGGCGGAGGGGCTCGAGCCCGCCTTCCCCTTATCGGACACCGCCGTCATGGGGCTTAAGGAGGTTTTCCCGAAAATCCCGCTCATTTTGCGCCGGGTTCGCGAGGTGTCGGACCGGGCCGCCGAGTGGCAGCCCGATGCGGTGTTGCTCATCGACGCGCCGGATTTCACCCATCGGATTGCCCGGCGTCTCAGCAAGCGCGCGCCGGAGGTGACCGTCATAAAATACGTCGCGCCGCAGGTGTGGGCCTCGCGTCCCTGGCGCGCCAAATCCATGGGCGAGATTGCTGATCACCTTCTCGCGTTGTTGCCGTTTGAGGTGCCGTTTTTCGAGCGGTTTGGATTGGAGACGACCTTCGTCGGCCATCCGGTGGTCGAGCGGGCCAAGTTGGTGCGTGGCGGTTCTGGCTTGCGCGATCGGTTGGGGCTCGGGGCTGAGGTGCCGATGCTGTGTTTGCTGCCGGGCAGCCGGTCCAACGAAGTCGGCTTTTTGCTTCCGGTCTTTCGCGAGGTTGTGGCCCAGCTTGTCGCCGATCTGCCGAACCTCGAATGTGTGCTGCCGACAGTGCCCCATGTGAAAGAGCGCGTGCTCGCCGACACCCGCGATTGGCCAACCCCCTTGGCGCTTGTTGAGGGCACGGCGGACAAATTCGCGGCGTTTTCCGGGGCGACGGCGGCCCTTGCCGCGTCCGGCACCGTTTCGACCGAGCTTGCCTTGGCCCGGTGCCCGACTGTCATCACCTACAAGGTCGGCTGGTTTACCGCCGCGGTTGCCCGGCAGATGATCACGGTGGATTACGTCACCCTCGTCAATCTCCTGCTCAAACGCCCGGCCATCCCGGAATTTTTGCAGGACGACTGCACCCCGGAGGCGCTCTTGCCGGCCATCCGCGCCCTCCTGACCGACCCAGAAGCGCGCCGCCGGCAAGTGGCCGACCAACGCAAAGCGCTCGACCTTTTAGGGCTTGGTGATGAGGCGCCGAGCCGGCGCGCCGCAAAGGCGGTGCTTTATGTGATCCACACCAAACGCCGCCGAAACGTCGCGCGGTTGGCCTAACTGCGCCGGTCGACGGGGCGGTAATCGCGCGTCGGTTCACCCTGGAAAAGCTGACGCGGCCGGCCGATCCGTTGGTCCGGGTCCACCACCATTTCATTCCATTGGGCAAGCCAGCCCACCGTGCGCGCCAAGGCGAACAGCACCGTGAACATCGAGGTCGGGAAGCCCATCGCCTTTAACGTGATCCCCGAATAGAAATCGATATTGGGGTAGAGCTTCTTCTCGACGAAATACTCGTCTTCGAGGGCGATCCGCTCCAGCTCCATTGCAACTTCTAGCAACGGATCGTCCAACTTGCCGAGCTCTGACAGCACCTGATGGCAGGTCTGCTGCATCACCTTGGCGCGCGGGTCGTAGTTCTTGTACACCCGGTGGCCAAAGCCCATAAGGCGGAACGGATCGTCCTTGTCCTTGGCTTTGTTCACATATTCCGGGATGCGGTCCTTGGTCCCGATCTCGGCCAGCATCTGCAACGCAGCCTCATTCGCGCCGCCATGGGCCGGCCCCCAGAGGCAAGCAATGCCGGCAGCGATGCACGCAAAGGGGTTGGCGCCCGAGGAGCTTGCAAGCCGCACCGTCGAGGTCGAGGCATTTTGCTCATGGTCGGCATGGAGAATAAAAATCTTGTCCATGGCCTTGGCAAAAACCGGATTGGATTTGAACTCCTCAGCCGGCACCGCAAAGCACATGCGTAGGAAATTCTCTGCATAATCACTGTCATTGCGCGGATAAATAAAGGGTTGTCCGATTGAGTATTTATACGCCATCGCGGCAATCGTCGGCAGTTTGGCGATCATCCGGTGGGTTGCGACCATGCGTTGGTAGGGATCGTTGATGTCGGTGCTGTCGTGATAGAAGGCCGAGAGCGCGCCGACGACGCCGACCATGATGGCCATGGGATGCGCATCGCGCCGGAAGCCGTTGAAAAAGTTTTTCAACTGCTCGTGGATCATCGAATGGTAGGTGATCGAGGTGGTGAAGGTCTCAAGCTCGCCCTTATCGGGCAGATCGCCGTGGATCAGCAGATAAGCGACCTCCAAAAAATCGCTTTGCTCTGCAAGCTGTTGAATGGGATAGCCGCGGTATTCGAGCACCCCTTCGTTGCCATCAATATAGGTGATGCGCGATTCACAGCTCGCTGTTGAGGCAAAGCCTGGGTCATAGGTGAACATGCCAAGCTTGCCGTAAAGCGGGCGCACATCGATCACCTCTGGGCCGACGCTGCCTGAGTAAACCGAAAGATCGATGGTTTCGCCGCCGTCGGTGAGTGTCACGGTTCGGGTCGTGCGCGTCATGCCAAGTGCTCCTTTGCAAAGGTATCGGTGCTGCCGCGTATGGCGGTTGGGCCGGAAGCCAAGCGCGGCTTCGGGCCTCGGGTGGTGTATGGACCGGGGCAAAAAGGCCCGGCGGGCGTCGTCCCCAAAATGATTGTGCGGTCCGCGGTCAAGCGGCCTGATCCGTGAGCCGGGCCAAGGCCTCATCCCGGCCCAACCCATAAAGGACGTCCGCAATACTCGGGGCCGGCAGGCCCCCAGTGAGGGCGGCCCGCAGAGCCGGCGCGATTTTGCCGACCTTCAGATCGCGCTCAGAGCAAAACGCCGCCAACGCGTCGTCTAACGGGTCGCGATCCCACTCGCGGAGACGTGAGAACTCTTCCATAAGGTCTTTTATCAGCGTGCGTGTCTCTTCCGAAAGGTGCTTTTGCATTTTTGGGGCGATGATCAGCGGCCTCTTCTGCATTAAAAACTTCGTATTTTCAAGGAGTTCAGGCGTTGTTTTGGATCGCTCTTGAAGGTTGGGCGCCAGCCGCGCAATCTGGTCGCAGAGGTCCGGCCACTCGTCTGGGTTGCTTCCGCTCCGGCTTATTTCCGCAAACAGAAGGTCCGTGAGCTGTCCTGTCGTCAAGCTGCGCAAATGGTGGGCATTTACATGCGCGAGTTTTTCAAGGTCGAGGCGGGCCGGCGCTTTGTTAAGGCCCCCGAGGTCGAACCAGGCGATCGCCTCCGCATCCGAGAACAACTCATCATCGCCGTGGCTCCAGCCGAGGCGAACAAGGTAGTTGCGCAAGCCAGCGGGCAGATATCCCATCTCCCGATAGGCTTCGATGCCGAGCGCGCCGTGCCGCTTGCTTAGCTTGGCCCCGTCTGGCCCGTGGATGAGAGGAATGTGGGCATAGGTCGGACGATCCCAGGCG
>JBCDJA010000101.1:0-7725 GCA_038748465.1 Pseudomonadota bacterium | reverse complement strand
GCCCGATGGCTCCTGTCGCGTGGTCGAACCCCAGGGTTCCTGTCGCGTGGTCGAGCCCCATGGCTCCTTCGTTGTCGAGCCGCAGCGCTGCTTGTGTGTGCCGCGATTATGGCAGAGCGGGCGCACTCTGGCGAGGTGCCGAAACCCTCAGATTTCTGCGGTTTCTACCACTTATTTTGCGGGTGTGAAGCGTTTCACAGAGAGCAAGCGGCCGTTTTGAGAAGGTCCTCCTGCAACCGACGCACGTCGGCCGAAACAAACCCAACCCGAAAGGACCTGAACCATGATCCGCTCAACCCTCACCAAACTCGCTGGCGCTTCCCTGATCGCTCTGGGCCTTGCCGTTCCTGCACACGCCAACACCTTCTCCGTGCTCGCTGGCGCTGAAGCAGCCCCGATGACCGCCGAAGACATGGACGCCACGCAAGGTAAATTCGTCGGCGATCTGATCGCCCAAGAATTGGCCTTCACCGCCCAGATCAACCAGATGGCGACCCAAGGCGTGACCAACTGGTACAACGGCCTGCAAAACTGGCGCGCGCAAACCGGCTATCTCGGCCCGATCAACACCGGCGTGAACGCCATGACGATCTCGCAAGCCAACCAAGATGCCAGCAACTTCTTCTACAACTCCTACATGCCGAGCCTGCAGTTCAATGGCCTGGTGAACGACTCGATCCACCACAGCAACATCAACACGATCCATGGCGTGACGGACTGGATCAACCCCAACACGGGCGGTGTCATCTGGGGCGCGCCGATGACCTGGAACTTCAACCAGGTTGGCTTCAACCCGATCTTCCCCGGCCAGCACGCGCACTTTGGCTTGTTCTAAACCTCTCACCACCCACAAACAGCAAAGCCGCGTCCCCTCGGGGGCGCGGCCTTTGCCCTTTTTCGGCTTGGTTGCGCAGATACCGCCCCCATGCCAGCATGCAAGAAGAAACAAAAAACATCGGTCGGGAGGACGGCCATGCTTCAGGACGGCGAGCCGAAGGCCGCGAGACCGCGCGTGCCCGACGGCCCGATCCATCCCGCTCACCTCACAGACTTCGTCCCAGGCCGGATCTTGTGCACCAGCGAAGATCAGCAATGGGACGATCTCTTTGTGCGGGGCTATCGCTACGCGCCGCTTGAGGTTGCGGTGCCGCGCATAACCGATGGCATGATCGTCATCTATCGCGGCGGGCGAACCACCATGGCCCGCACGGTCTCCGGCCCGACGCGGCAGGAAACCGTGGGGCCCGGCGATATTTCGCTCCTCACCTATGACACAGACAGCCATTGGCATTGGGGCTCGCCGATTGACGTGTTGCACCTTTATCTGCCGCCGAGCCTTCTGCAATCGGTGGCAGAGGAAACCCTTGAGCTTGATGGGGGCCGGGTTGCGCTCACCGACTGCCTTAAAACCCACGACCCGTTGATCGAGCAAGTGGGTCTGGCGCTGGAGACCGAGCTGAGCGAGGGATGCCCCATGGGGCGGGTTTATGCCGATAGCCTGGCGCAAACCCTGGCGCTGCATCTGTTGAAGACCTATTGCGTTGTCACGCCGGCCTGCGATTTGGCCCGGGGCGGACTTGAGCCCCGACGCCTCCGGGCGGCCAAGGAATTCATCGCCGCCCATCTGGATCGCAACATTGCCCTGCGCGATCTTGCCGATGCGGCCGGCCTCAGCCCTTACCACTTCGCCCGGTCATTCAAGACAGCCATGGGTGTCGCCCCCCACGGCTATGTGCTGGAAATGCGCCTCAAGCGGGCCTATGAGCTCGCCGCGAAAACCGGCGATCCACTGTCCGAGATTGCGGCCGCCACCGGCTTTTCCGACCAGTCCCACCTGACCCGGCGGTTCAAGGCCAAATTCGGTCTCACTCCGGGCCAAGTGCGCGGGAAACTTCAATAATTCTTTCTGCACTGCACAATGCTCGCACGCAGCAAGCGGATGCAAAACTCCGCGCAAGAACGTTCTAGACCTCAGGCCCAAGGCGCTGAAAACATCGCAGCACCTCCTAAGTGGCCTTATCCTCGCCGACCATCGCCTGACAGGCAATTCAACGACGCAAGACAAGCAGGAGACGATTTATGGCCCAGTCATTACCCGACACCTACAAGGTTTGGCGCCTCAAACGGCGGCCCCAAGGGATTATTCAAGACGGCGACCTGGAGCTTGATGAGGTGCCGATGCCGCCCCTTCAGGATGGTGAAGTCCGTGTGCAAACACTTTATCTGTCGCTGGACCCAACCGACCGGATTTGGATGAGCGACCGGAAGCAATACATGCCCCCGGTGCCCCTCGACCAACCCATGCGCGGGCCGATTGTGGGCCGCGTGGTGGAATCGCGCCAACCTGGCCTACAGCCAGGCGACAACGTTGAGGGCACACCGCAAATCGAGCTTGGTCATTGGGCCGACTATCTTGTCGGAAAGGAGGGGGACTTCCGGCTCGTTCCCCGCCATAACGAATTGCCACTCGTCGACTATTTCGGCCAGATGGCCATCGTCGCCCCCACCGCGTATATCGGCCTGATGGAGATCGCCACCCCAAAGGCAGGCGAAACCCTTGTGGTGTCGACCGCCGCAGGCGCAGTCGGATCGATTGTCGGCCAAATCGGAAAAATTCTCGGCTGCCGCACGGTCGGCATCGCTGGCTCTGACGAGAAATGCCAATGGGTCACAGACGAGCTCGGCCTTGATGCCTGCCTCAACTACAAAACCGATAACCTGGAAGCGCGCCTTGAGGCGGCCTGCCCAGACGGGATCGATGTCTATTTCGATAATGTCGGCGGGCCCATTCTGGATACGGTCCTGGGGCAGATGAACAATTTCGGCCGGATCGCTCAATGTGGGACGATCTCCGATTACAACGCCGCAACACCGCCACCGGGGCCCACCAATTATCCGCTCATCCTTATGCGGAGATTGACCGTCAGGGGCTTTATCGTTCTCGACCACCCGGAACGCTACCAAGAGGCCGTGAGCGAGGTCACAAAGTGGATCTTGGAAGGAAAAATCAAATTCCGTCAGCACATCGTGGACGGGATCGAAAACGCCGTGGAGGCTGTCAAAATGCTCTATCGCGGCGAAAACCAGGGCAAGCTCTTGGTGCGGGTCGCGCCGGAATGAGGGACAGGTGAGCGCAATGGCCTGACCGTCCGATAGGGTCACATCTGGCCAACCTCACACGTCAGTCCGGTGACGTTTCCATAAATCTGATAACCCAACTCCGCCATGGGACGCGTGGGAGTGGATCATATACGGGAGGACATAAACCGATGGACCGCAATTACATCATGTCAATGGATGCCGGGGGCACCATGACGGATACCTTCTTTGTGGATCGTGATGGACGGTTTGTCGTCGGTAAGGCGCAAACCACACCCGAAGACGAGAGCAAAGGTTTTGCGACATCGGCCAAAGACGCCTTGAAATATTGGCAAACCACCCCGGAAGAAATCTTCCCGCAGATCATGACCGGTATCTATTCCGGCACCTCGATGATCAACCGGCTGCTGGAGCGTAAGGGCCAGCGCCTGGGTGTGCTCGTTACGGCGGGGACGGAGGACTATCTGAAGATCGAGCGGGGCATCCAAACCTATTTGGGCTATTCCTACCAGGACCGGCTCAAGGTCATTACCCATCGCCACAATCCCCCCATTGTCCCGCGCAAACGCATGAAGGGCATCCGAGAGCGGATCGACCTCTTCGGCGATGTCGTCATCCCCCTCTATGAGCATGAGGTGGAAGCCGCCGTTAAAGATCTGATTGCCGATGATGTTGAGGCCATCGTGATCAATTTCTTGTTCGGCTATGCCAATCCGGCCCACGAGAACCGGGCCCGCGACATTGCGACCGACCTCATCAGCAAAGCCGGCAAATCCATTGGCGTTTACGCAGCCAGCGATCTTTATCCCGTGACCCAGGACTTTGCCCGGCTTAACACCGTGTTGGTTGAGGCCTATGCGGCCGAACCCTCCCGCGGGCAGTTCCAGAAGATCGCCGACCAGGCCGGCGCCTTTGGCTCGACCTTCGATCTGCGGGTCATGGCCAGCCATGGCGGCACAATTTCTACCGAAGCGAAGGAACTGGCACGCACGCTGATCTCTGGCCCGATCGGGGGCATGGTGGGTGCCAAAGCCATCGCCGCAGAGCTTGGCTATAAGAATGTGATGTGTTCGGACATTGGCGGAACGAGCTTCGATCTTGGGCTCATCACCAATGGCGAATTCACCATCAAGCCCCAGCCCGACATGGCAAAGATGATGCTGAAGCTGCCGCTTGTGGAGATCGACAGCGTGGGCGCGGGCACGGGCTCTTATGTTCGGGTCAACCCGGTGTCCAAGCGCATCGAGATCGGACCGGACAGTGCCGGATCGCGTGTTGGCGTGTGCAACCCAGCCGGCAAGGTCGACACGCCAACCTTGTCCGATTGCAACGTGCTGCTTGGTTATTTGAACCCGAACAACTTCCTGGGCGGGGAAGTCATCCTTGATCCGGAAGCGGCCAAGGCCGCCATCAAGGAGCAAGTCGCCGACCCCCTGGGCCTTGATGTTTATGATGCCGCCGAAGGGGTGCTTGACCTTTTCGAGGACCACCTCCGCAATGAAGTCTTTGCCCGGATTTTCGGCAAAGGCTACGCACCGGAGGATTATCAAATCTTCTCCTATGGCGGCGGCGGCCCGTTGCATGTGGCCGGTTACACCCGCGGCCTCAAATTCGATGATGTGCTGATCCCTGCCTGGGCTGCCGGCTTCTCGGCCTTCGGGTGCGCCTGCGCCGACTTTGAATATCGCACGGACATGACGGTGAATATGTCCGTACCCAGCCCGGACCTTGATCCAGGCGGCTTTGAAAAGGGCTTCGAGGGCTTTGCCTCGGCCTTCAACGCGGCCTGGGAGAGCCTGCGCGGGCGTATCGAAAGCGAGTTCGCCAAAAGCGGCATCGCGAAAGATGCGATCGATTACGGCACCTATATCCGTATGCAGTATGTTGGCCAGCTGAACGATGTAGAGATCCGCGTGCCCTTCGAGCGGATTACGGAGCCCGGGCAAATCAAGCAGATCATCGAACTGTTTGAAGAGGCCTATTCAAAGCTCTATTCACGCTCGGCCACCTCGCCGGAACTGGGCTATCTGGGTACTACGGCCATCCTGAAAGGCGTGGTACCGGTCGAGAAGCCGAAACTGCCAGACGAGGGGGACAACGGCGCCAACCCGCCGGACAATGCCCTCAAAGGAGAGCGCAAGGTCTATCGCGGCGGCCAATGGTTGACGGCGAAAGTCTATGACATGGAGACCTTGCAAACGGGCAATGTCATCGACGGGCCCGCCGTGATCGAAAGTCCGGCGACCACCTTTGTTGTCCCCGCCGATTGCAAGACACGCCTTGATGCCCACCGCATCTTCCACCTAACACACCTCAACGCCTAACGGCAGGAGAGCCCCATGCTGGATACCGTCACCTCCAAGACGAAAGCCATCGGCTGGAACGGCAAAACCCTCAAAGAGATGCTTGAGGAGAGCGAGCGCTCCTTCGCCGAAACCGGTCTTTATTGCGGCACCAAAGATCTCAATATCCGCGAAAAGGACCCGATCCTTTATGAGAAGATTTTTTCCCGGCTGCGCGGGGGGCTGGTGAATGCCCGCTCGACGGCGCTTAACATTTCCGCCTCGCCGATCGTGAAAGAGATTGGCGAGCTTTCCTTCGCGCTCTACACGCCGGAGGGAGATTCAATCGCCCTTTCCACCGGCATCATCGTTCATGTCCACACCATGAGCGATGCAATCAAATATATGATCCGTAAGGAGTATGAGAAAAACCCGGGCATCAAGCCTGGCAATGTCTATTGCAACAACAATTCCATGATCGGTGATGTGCACACGGCCGATGTGCACACCATCATCCCGATCTTCTGGGAGGAAGAGCTGATTGGCTGGGCCGCCGGGGTGACCCACGAGCTGGACGTGGGCGGGATTTCGCCGGGCTCCATGTCCTATGGCCATGCGGACCGCTATGGGGACGGTATTCTCGTTTCCTCAGAGCTTGTCGGAGAAGACGATGAGTTTTTCTCCGACTATCTGCAACGCTGCCGGGAAAGCGTCCGTGCCGAGATGTATTGGGTGCTCGACGAGAAAACCCGCCTCACGGGCTGCCAACTTGCCCGCGATCAAGTGTTCCGCACCATCGAAGAGGTGGGCCTTGATACGTTCAAGCAGTTTATGCGCGAATCGATTGAGGAAGGCCGGCGCAGCTTTGTGGGGCGGGTCAAGCAAATGACCTATCCGGGCACCTATGAGGCACCGAGCTTTTGCGATGTGCCGTGGGGAGACGACCCAGCCGTCCACCCCTTAGCGCGCAAGGACATGATGATGCATGCACCCCTTGTGCTCGATGTGACCAAGGAGGGGCGCTTGGAGCTGTCTTTCGAGGGCGCCAATAAATGGGACTACCACTCCTTCAATTGCGCCCCCTCCCCCATGCAGGGCGCGATGTGGGTGCAGCTCACACAGACATTGTGGAACACGGACAAAATCAACGATGGGGCCTATTTCGCCAGCTCCATCGATCTGCCCTATGGCTCCTGGTCCAACCCGGACTACGATAAGGTGTCCACAACGTTGACCTGGATGTTCCTGATCCCGGGCTTCTCAGGCATGATCCGTGCTCTCGGCCGCGCCTATTTCGCCCGCGGCTATTTGGAAGAGATCAGCGCCTCCTATCCCACCTCCTTCAACATCACCCAGGGCGGGGGGATCAACCAATTCGGCGTGCCTTCGGCCTTCACCAATTTCGAAATTTCCTCTCAAGGCACGGGCGCACTCTATGTGAAGGACGGTGAAGCGACGTGTGCGGCCATGTGGAACCCGGAAGGGGATATGGGCGAGATGGAGACCTGGGAACATCTGGAACCCATGCTTTATCTCGGTCGGGGTTTGAAGGCGAATTCCGGCGGGCCCGGAAAGTTCCGCGGCGGGACCGGCCTTGAAAGCTTGAGGTTGGTGTTTAAGACCAACCAATTGGCGCTGTTTAATTGCTCCGAGGGCCATGTGTTTGCCAATGCCGGCATCTTCGGGGGCTATCCGGGCAATTCCGGCTATCGCCACAACAAGTTCGAAACCAACATGAAGGGCCTCATCGACGCCCAGAAGCCCTACCCCACCCTCGACGGGGACCCAGCAAACTCAGCCGTCGAAGCAATGGTCACCTCAGAGCGCACCACCTTCGATAAGAACGCCCTCGCAGGCCAACAGCACTATAAAGAATACGATCTTTACACATCGATTTACAAAGGCGGGCCCGGGCTGGGCGATCCGCTAGAGCGGGACGCGGATGCCGTGGCCCACGACATCAATGAGGGAGAACTCCTTGTCCGCTTTGCCGAGCCAATCTATGGCGTTATCGGCAAAGAAGACGCCGACGGGGTTTGGCGGGTCGACGCTGCCGCGACCGAGAAACGCCGTACAGAGATGCGTAAGGAGCGCCTTTCGAGGGCTGTCGACACCAAAGACTATATCGCCAGCGAGCGCGAGCGCATCGTGAAAGGGGATATGATCCAACCCGTTAAGGACATGTACAATTCATCCCTTGAGCTATCCCCCGCATGGCGGGAGAAATATCTCAAATTCTGGTCGCTGCCAGAAGACTTCAGCTTTTAAGGAGCAACCCGATGGCCGAGTATGATATCGAAACCCTCCGGGAGCTGAAGGACCGCAAGCTGCCGGTTGAAAAAAT
>JBCDJA010000100.1:0-7792 GCA_038748465.1 Pseudomonadota bacterium | reverse complement strand
GCGCCATGCAGGAGGAGCGTCGGTGGCGCGATGCCGGTTTCAAGGACCCGTTTGTCCGGCCGGACGGCCTCGGGCCGCTCAGCGCTTTTGAACGCCTCACCGATCCGGCCATATTTTGCGAGATTGAGGGCGTAAGGGCCTGACATCCCCAGGAGGCCGGCCACGGCCGCGGGAGTTCGTTCATAGGGCGCCAACCACGCCGGATCGACGGCCAGATGTGCGGCAATGTGTGCCCCGGCCGAGTGGCCGCCGATCACGAGGCGATCTGACTGTCCGCCATACGCCGCGATATGGTCCATGACCCAAGCCAGCGCCAGCGCACTGTCTTCGATAAAGGCGGGAAACCGCGCCTC
This sequence comes from Pseudomonadota bacterium, assembly GCA_038748465.1. Taxonomy (GTDB): domain Bacteria; phylum Pseudomonadota; class Alphaproteobacteria; order M2410; family M2410; genus JBCDJA01. The sequence goes on along the minus strand of JBCDJA010000100.1, from coordinate 7,439 downwards.
CGGGAACAATCGGTAGCCGGGCATGACCGTGAGAATGCCGGCCTTTGCGAGGGCACGGCCCAGGAAGCGATAGAGCCTTGGCGAGCCGGATCGCCAGCCTCCGCCGTGGTAGAATACGAAAACGTGATGCGGGCGTTCTCCGGCCGGTGGCCTATGTATCTCGAGGGTTTGACGGGCATGGGCCCCGTAAGCGGCGATCGTCGGTTGGGCCATGGTGCAGATCCGTTAAGGCCAGGCGTGCAGACTAAACGTCCAGACTGGCTATGGGTTCTCTAGATGCGGAACATGGCATGGTGAGGCGCAAACTCAATCGGGGTGACCGCGGGGCGACACGCCGGGAACGGCTTGCGCGCTTGGCGGTGTGTCTCGTGGCTTTCCTCATCGCGGCGATCCTAACCGCAATGCCGCCGGCAACGGCGTCGGACGCGCCCGTGCCCCTTGGCGAGGTCGTGGCTGTGGACCTCGTGACGGACAAAACCACTGTCCGCCCGGGAAGCACCCTGCGGGTGGCTCTGCGCCAGCAGATCCCAGAGGGTTGGCACACCTATTGGCACAATCCAGGCGATTCCGGGGCCCCAACCCGGCTGACCTGGACCTTGCCCGAGGGGGTTTCGGCCGGTCCTTTGCAGTTTCCGGCACCGGAGCGGATCGCCTTTGGCCCGCTTATGAATTACGGCTTTCACGGTACGGTCTATCTCGTGACCGAGATCGCTATCGGGCCGGATGTGCCGGTTGGTGCGACCCTGACGCTCTCGGCTTTTGCGGAATGGTTGGCCTGCGAAGAAATTTGCATCCCCGAAGAAAAAACCGTGGATTTGGCGGTCGCCATCAGCAGTGGGCCGGAATTGCCCTCCTTGCAGGCCGGCGAGATCGATGCTGCGGTTGAGGCCTATCCCCAAGCGGCATCCTGGCCTGCCCGCTATAATCTGCACGAGTCCGGCGCCGAGAGGGCCGAATTCCGCCTCTATGTCGAGGAGCCTTCCCTTGCCGAGGCGGCCCGCGAGGGCCTGTTCGCCAGGGCGACGTTTTTCCCATTTGAGGGCGGCCTTGTAGAAAACTCAGCACCGATCCGGCTGGCCTCGGGCGAACGGGGGCTCGGTTACGCGATTGAGGCCGGCGCCGACGCGCAGCAATTCGATGGCCCCGTTGAGGGGGTGTTGGTGCTCGATGAGACCGCCTCGGGCGAGCCCGTGCGCCGGGCCTACCGGCTTATGGCAGACCCAATCCCCGAGGACCTTGAAGGGGCCGGTTTTGGCGTTTTCCCCGCATCTGCCTCAGATCGCGTAGGTGCTAGCGGGGTCGCAACGCTGACCTTGCCGGTCGCCGTGGTCTTTGCGTTTTTGGCGGGCGTTCTTCTTAACTTAATGCCGTGCGTTTTTCCCGTTCTGTTTGTCAAAGCCATGGGGTTTGTCTCCTCTGCACAAGGAGGTTCCAAGGAATTGCGGCGTGGCGGTCTTGCTTACACCGCCGGCGTGCTTGCCAGTTTCTTAGCACTTGCGACCTTCCTGATTGCCTTGCGAGCTGGCGGGGCTGAGATCGGCTGGGGCTTCCAACTCCAATCCCCCCTGATCGTCCTCCTACTGAGCTATTTGATGTTGGGGCTGGCGCTCAATCTTTCTGGGGTTTGGTCGCTGCCGGCCCGCTTTGCCGGCGCCGGGCAGGGCTTGACCGAGCGCGGTGGTACCGGCGGATCCTTTTTTACGGGCGTGCTAGCCGTCATTGTCGCCAGTCCGTGTACGGCGCCTTTTATGGGGGCGGCGCTCGCCTTCGGCCTTGCCCAATCGGGGCTTAGTGCCCTCTTTGTTTTTGCCGCCCTCGGTCTTGGCATGGCAGCGCCCTTCCTGGTGCTGTCCTTCGTTCCCGGGCTTAGCCGCCGGTTGCCGAAACCGGGCGCTTGGATGCGCGATGTGAAAGAGGTCTTGGCCTTTCCGCTTTACGGGGCCGCCGCTTGGCTTGTCTGGGTTTTTAGCGCCCAGGTCGACCGGTATGGCCATAGCGCGGGGCTTGCCGGGCTGCTGCTTGTTGGCTTTGCGTTTTGGTTGTTCGGGCGATCTCAAACCGGCGGGGTGGGGCGTGCGCAAACGGTCCGCGCCAGCGTTGCGGCGGTCGCGCTTTTTGCGGCGGTTGGTCTGGCGCTCGCGCCGACGCCGGAGGCCGGGCAGGGCGGGCAAGTCCAGCGCGCGGCAGCTCCCGCAGAGGCCGATCGCGCAGGCCTGGGGCTGGCGGCTGAACCCTATTCGGCGCAAACCCTTTCGGCGCTGCTGACCGAAGGCCGCCCGGTTTTTATCAATGTGACGGCGGACTGGTGCATCTCGTGCCTCTTCAATGAGCGCCGGGTTTTGTCCCGGCCTGACCTCGCCGAGGCGTTTGAGGACGCCGGCATCGCCTATTTGAAGGCCGATTGGACACGCCGGGATGGGGAGGTGACACGCCTTCTTGAGCGTTTCGGCCGCTCAGGGGTGCCGCTTTATCTGTTTTTCCCCGCCGGATCGACCACCGCCGAGGTGCTGCCCCAATTGCTGTCCCATGATCTCCTCATGGATCTTGCAGACGGGCAATCCCTGGCGCGGCGCTAGGCGGGCGCCCGCACTGACGCATCCAGAACACAGTGTTGCCAATTCGGCGACGGTCAGCAGCTCGAAGCGCGGCCGCAATGCCCCTATGTTTGTTGCGGGACGGCAGCCGTGGGTTGCGCACTCCCGCCGACAGGTCTTGATCTAGGAGAGGATATTCGATGACCCGATTTGCCGCCCTTACCCTCGCCGGCGCCTTCATGGCGTTGGGCCCCACCGCCCATGCGGCTGATGCCTATGTCTTCGACAAAGGCCACACGCAGATTATGTTCTCGATCAGCCATCTTGGCTTTTCGATGACCCACGGCTCCTTCAAAGAGTTTGATGGGTCGATTTCGATTGACGAAGGCGATATCGCAAAATCCTCCGTTGACGTCACCATCCAGATGGCAAGCGTCGATACGGGCCATGCCAAACGCGATGAGCACATCAAGGACGGCGAGTGGTTGAAGGTCGAGGAATTTCCGACCATGCGGTTTGTCTCCACATCGGTCGAGCAAACCGGCGATACGACCGCTAAAATCCTCGGCGATTTGTCATTCCGTGGGATGACGAAGCCCGTAACGCTCGATGTTGAGCTGCGCGGTCGGGGCGAAAACCCGTTTTCGAAAGACGAGGTTATCGGCTTTACCGCCTCGACGACCATTCAGCGGTCGGAATTTGGTTTTGACCATGCCCTGCCGGCAATCGGCGATGATGTGTCTATCGTGATCGAAACGGAGCTTAACCCGGCCTAACAAAAAGCCGCACAAGCGGCGATGAACGAGGCAACCATGAATTTAAGCAACAGCCAGATCGAGTGGGGGGCGGTCGCAAAACTCCTCCACTGGACCATCGCGGTTTTGATTGTCGGTCTTGCTGCGGCCGGATTGTTCATGGTTCGCCTCGATGCATCGCCGCAAAAATTCGAGATCTATGCCTTGCATAAGGCGACGGGGATCGTGGTGTTAGGGCTCATGGCCCTGCGCTTGGTGTGGCGGTTCGTTAACCCGACACCGGCTCTTCCCACCGACATGACAGGGCTTGAACGGTTCTTGGCCCACGCCACCCATTGGGCGCTTTACGCGATTGCGCTTGCCTTGCCCTTGTCGGGCTGGATCATGAGTTCGGCTGCTGATTTTCCGGTCTCGATGTATGGCTGGGTGACGCTACCCGATCTCGTGGGACCGGATGAAGACCTGACCGAGCTTGCAGGCACCGTGCATGAGATTTTATCGAAGATCCTGATCGGCCTCTTCGTGCTTCATGTTTTAGCCGCGTTAAAACACCATTATGTTGAGACGGATACGACCTTGTTGCGGATGTTGCCTGGCAGGCTTGGCGCGTCCCAGACGAAGTGACGGGAAAGGACGGACGATGCTTTGGAAGACGGGAAGTCTTGGTATAGCCGCGATGGTGATCGGGGCCGGCCCACTCTTGGCGAGCGATTGGGAAATCCGCGCGGAGGAAAGCACGCTTGCCGTCCAGGGCACCCAAAGCGGTCGCAGTTTCGATGCCGCATTCACCGAGTTCGATGCCGATATCACCTTCGACCCCAGCGCGCTCGACGCCGCGTCGGTTACGGTACGGATCGATCCGGCGAGCTTTGAGAGCGGGTCGAGCGACCGAGACAACGAAGTTCCGAAAAAAGATTTCTTCCACGTCTCGGAGTTTCCCGAAGCGGTGTTCCAAAGCACTTCTATCGCTGCGACCGGCGAGGGGAGCTACCTTGCCGATGGCACGCTCACCCTTAAGGGTGTTGCCGTGCCCGTGGCGCTGCCCTTCACGCTTGCCATTAAGGGCGACGTGGCGCGAGTGACCGGCAGCGTGGACCTCCAACGGCTCGATTTCGGGATCGGCAAGGGCTATAAGCGCGACAAGGACATCGGCCATGCGGTTACCGTCACGGTCACGGTCGTTGCTGACCGCAAGGCCGCAGAAACCCCGCAATCCTAGCGGGGGCAGACCTTTGCGGGCTCGGCGGGTGCTCGCTGCGCCTCCGCCGCGCCGGATCCGCCTCGCAGCACCTGTCGCTTCCCGGCATCATCGGTGAACAAACCCACCGACCCCGCGTCCCAGCGTGCCGCAAGACAAGCAAAACGGCGCATTTAGCCGATTCTTAACCTTAACTCTTCATAGCAGGGTTCTGTAAGCTCGACCGGAGTTTGCAAGATGTGATGCATGGGGCGCTTGAGGCCCCTCTTGGTGCCGCGCTGAGGCCGAACAAAAGCTCAACGCGTCCAAGGAAGCGTGAGGGTGATCCCGGCCATGATCCGCAAACAGTCGCAGCAGAAAGAAGCGCGCAAGGAACAGGTCAAACGGAGCCGTTCCGAGGACGGACAAGCCAAAGCGCCTCCCAAGGCGTCGAGTTCCGCCTCGCAGGTCGCCGGTAGCGAGGACGCTGGCAAGCCCGCCCCAACGGCGGCTAGTCGCAAGCCGGCAACGCGCCCGACACCGGAGCCGACGGCAAAACCGGCAGACCCCGCAGACCGGCCCGTCGCGACACCCCGCGATGCGCGGTCGGCACGCTATGCCGCGCCCGATGCGCCTTCAGGCGATGCAAGCACGGAGCCCTCTGGCCCCGGCGGCCATGCCCCTGATGCATCCCCCACCAAATCAGGCTCCAAAAAGTCCGAACCGCGAGCAGCGACGCCGCGCGATCCGGAAATCCGCGAGCGCGCCCCGCGCACTCCTGACGCGAGCCGCCCCGTGCGTGAGCCCCGTGCCCTGCGCCGTGAGCGGAGCGATGAAGCAAATTCTTCGCGACAGGATAGGTCCGCTGCGAAGACGCCCCCTCCGCCTTCCGCGTCCCCCCCGTCCTCCACGCCAGACGAGGCAGATCTGGACGTCCAACTGGCCGAGTCCCTGACACCGCCGGAGCGCAAGTCCCTCTTCTCCAGCGGGTTCATTCGTGCCGCGGTCATCTTACTGGTCCTTGGCGCGGGCATCTTGATGGGGCTTCGTCAATTCTCCGCACCTGGTCCCCAGGGATTGGCTGAAACGCCAGAGGCCATCGCTCCGACCGGCGAAGGGGTGGAAGGCACTGAGCCTGCCACGGCGGATCCCTTACCTGGAGAGCCTCAGAGCGAAAATCTGGCACAATTGCCGCCTACGGACGGGCAAGAGGCGATTGTTCCGCCCTCAGCACCTGCACCCGATCCAGCCGATGTTGAGCGGCTTGCCGCCTTGAATGCCGTCAAGGATGCGCTTAAAACGTATACAGATGAGGCGATCGTAGAAGATACCTTAACGCCAGAACCTCTGCTTGCCGCAGCCGATCAATTGCAAGCCAGCCAGGGCGAAAACGACATCATTGTCGGTTTCCTGACCGAGGATTTGCGCGAGTTTGCCGGGGCGGTTGCGAGCTTGCCCGAGGACCCTGCTGCAAGCCCCGAACTCGACGTCGTCAAATACACCCGTGACGATAACACAACCCGCATTGAGGCCCTGATCGAGGAGGTGTCCCAACGCATCGCCGATGCCGAGGCGGTTGTGGTGGCGCAAGCGCCTGCGACGGGCGACCCGGTCGCACCGGGCGACCCGGCCGCAGCGGGCGACCCGGCCGCAGCGGGCGACCCGATGGCGGCCACGGGGGATGGCGAGCCTGCCGGCCTCACAAATTCGGCCCTTGCAGACGGTGAGGGCACCTTGGATCCGCTCAGCGAGCCCCAACCCTTGCCGTCGGCCGAGGGGGCTACGCAAGAGCCGGTGAATGACCCCGCGAGCATCCCCACCGAGCGCCTCGCGCCCACCGAACGCCTCGCGCCCACCGAGACCGTGGTGACGAGCGGCGGCGGTGTGCCCCTGCCGCTCTTTTTGCTGACGGTCCTTGGGCTGATCGGTGCGTTTTTTGCTTATCATGTCTTCACGCAGCGGCACACGAAGCGCCTCGCCCAATCGATCAAAGACCAATACTTCTCCGAGCCCACGGAGCGCATTTGGGGCACGGACAGAGCCGATGTTGTGGGCGATATTGCTCGCGATGTGCAGCAGATGCGTCAACAGATTGGCGTTTTGCAGGAAGGCGCGCTCAAAGAGGCGTTCCTGTCTGCCTCCGGCAGTGTGGTTGAGGCGGTCCGCGGTAGCATGACTGAGGCGATGGACGAGTTAAAAACGGTCCGTGACGAGATCAAAACCTCGCAGGAATCTGTTATCAGCTTTGAAAAAGAGCGCGAGGAAAAAGCGCGCGGCGCCGTCGACACCTTTGCCAATGCGTGCAACCAGGCCGGGCGCCGGCTGGAGCAGGTTGTCGCCGGCCACGAGGCAAAGGCACAGGAAGCGGCGCAAAAGTTTGCATCGATGGCGGGCACCGTCGAGAACTTCGATGGGCGTCTTGGTGCCGCGGTGGTCGGACTGGAAAGCCAAGCCCAGGGGCTAGCGGACCTGCGCCAAAATGTCGGCGAGGAAGCCCACGTTATTTCCCAGTCCATGGCTTCGGCGCGCTCGCGCCTTGATGAGCATGTTGCCTCGGTTGCAGACCTCAAGACCCATATGGAAAGCGCGGTCCAGAGCGTGACGGAGCGGTTGGCTTCCGCGGTTGGAGAGCAAGGCAAGGTTCTGACGGCTATGCAGAGCGCGATGGCGGGCATGCAGCAGCAGTCTAACGGCATGGCCGGCGAATTAAGCCGCCGCATACAGGAACTCAGTACACGGTCTGAAGCGCTCGGGACGGCTGCCGAAACCGCGCAGAAACTTGCCGGCGAACAGCAGCAGTTTGCAAGTCTGCGCAGCGATATGAGCGAGACGTTCCATTCCACGGTCAAGGCGTTGAACGAGGCGGTGGAAAGCTATGCCCTTGCGGCTGAGGCCATGCAGGCGCAATCGGAGGCCGCGCGGAATGCGGTTCAAAGTTTCGATGAAGGGGCGGGGGCTGAGCTTTCGACGCTC
>JBCDJA010000099.1:0-8022 GCA_038748465.1 Pseudomonadota bacterium | reverse complement strand
GCCGAGCCTGCCCAGTTAACGGCCGCGGCCCCCGGGGCGATCCGTCCCGTCCCCGCCCAAGCGGCAAGCTTCCGGCGGGATCCCGGTCGGCAGATCGCCCATCGCGACCTTGCGTCACGCGATCGCGCCTCGCTCGGGCGGCCGACGCGGCGGAAAACGGCAGCGTCAAAAAAACGCTGGCCGGTGAACCCGCTGCACCAAGCGATTGAGCGCCATTCGGCCTAACGGGTCACTCGCCTCAGCCAAAGCATGGCAGGCCGGGGAAACCCCGGGTGCGTTGCGGCGGTGCCTGGCGAGCCTGAAGCCTCGGAAGCTCTGCCCCTTAGTATCTTCAGCGCGCGGCGTCGCTCGCTTGCGGTCCAACCCGCGAAGGGGGCTCTCTAATCAGTCTGTGGCAGAGGTTTTCGGCGCCAGGCGTCCGACCGAGACATAGACAAATCCACGCTGCGCCAGTTTTTCCGGCTCATAAATGTTGCGCAGGTCCACCATGACGGGCGTGCGCATGGTCGCTTTGAGCCTGTCGAGATCGAGCGTGCGAAATTCGTTCCACTCGGTCAGAATCACCACCGCGTCTGCGCCGTCGATCGCATCATAGGCGTTGTCGGCGTAGGTCACATTGTGGAGGAGCTTCTTGGCTTCGCGGGTGCCCTCGGGGTCGACGGCCACAACCTCAGCGCCTTGCTGTTGCAGCGCGGGGATGATGACAAGGCTCGGCGCCTCGCGCATATCGTCCGTGTTGGGTTTGAAGGTGAGGCCCAAAATCGCGATCCGCTTGCCCTCGACCGATCCGCCGCAGGCGGCGACGATTTTGTCGGCCATGGCTTTTTTGCGCGCCTCGTTGACCGCAACGACCGCCTCGACGATCCGAACCGGCGAGCCCGCCTCTTCTGCAGTCCGGACGAGTGCCAAGGTGTCTTTGGGAAAGCAGGAGCCGCCATATCCAGGCCCCGCATGCAGGAATTTGCGACCGATGCGGCCATCAAGCCCAATGCCGCGCGCCACGTCTTTCACGTCGGCGCCCACCTTTTCGCAGAGGTCGGCCATCTCATTGATGAACGTGATTTTGGTCGCCAGAAACGCATTACCTGCATATTTTACAAGCTCTGACGTCTGACGATTGGTGAACAGGATTGGCGTTTCGTTGAGGTAGAGCGGGCGGTAGAGCTCGCGCATCACACCGCGTGCCCGCTCGCTTTCTGTGCCCACAACAATTCGGTCCGGCCGTTTAAAATCTTCGATCGCCGAGCCGTCCCGGAGAAATTCCGGGTTGGAGGCGACAACGAAATCCGCTTCCGGCTGGCGTGTACGGATAATTTCGTCAACGCGCTGGCCGGTCCCCACAGGGACAGTCGATTTTGTGACGATGACCGTGTAGCCCTTGAGATTATCGGCAATTTCCTCAGTTGCGGCGAAAACATGGGTCAGGTCGGCATAGCCATCGCCCCGCCGACTGGGGGTCCCAACCGCAATAAAGACCGCATCCGCCTCGGGGACTGCGTCCTCAAGGCTTGTTGTGAATGTGAGACGGCCCGCATCGACGTTATCGGCAACCAGCACATCGAGACCGGGCTCGTAGATCGGGATAACACCGTCCCGTAGGGCCTCGATTTTGTCGGCGTCCCGGTCGACGCAAATCACGTCATGCCCGAAATCGGAAAAGCACGCACCGGATACAAGACCCACATACCCGGTTCCAATCATTGCAACGCGCACGGGCAATCCCCTTTTTCACCTTAACCGCGCCAGCCGGTCACTTTAGCCAGCACCTCACCCCACACCCAGAAACGCCCGGCCCCCGATCGGCCTCAGCCCCAACGCGCCGCTTAACCACTAGGTTTGCACTGCACTATACACGGGCACACCCCCCTTGGCTCTCGCGCAGAGCCCTTAGACGAGCGATTTCAGGATGTCTTTGAGTGGCGCAGCAAATTCCTCCCGGTCAAGGGCAAACACAAGATTGGCGTGGAGGAAGCCAACTTTGTTGCCGCAATCGTAGCGGACCCCGTCAAAACGCAACCCGTGAAATGGCTTCTGGCCGATCATCTTAGCCATGGCATCGGTGAGCTGGATCTCGTTGCCGGCCCCCCGCTCGTGACTATCGAGATGGGCAAACACCTCGGGGAGCAAAATATAGCGGCCGATGATCGACAAGGTGGAGGGCGCCTCGGCCGGGTCGGGCTTCTCGACCATCCCTTTGACGTCGACAAGAGTCCCATCGTCGGAGGCGATGTCGAGGATGCCGTATTGATTGGTTTTTTCCTTCGGCACTTCCTCTACCGCGACGATGTTGCCGCCGGTGCGGTTATAGGCCTCGACCATTTGCTTCAGGCACGAGGTTTCGGCCTTCACCACATCATCGGGTAAGATCACCGCAAAAGGCTCGTCGCCAACAAACTCTTTGGCGCACCACACCGCGTGCCCCAAACCCAGCGGGGCTTGTTGACGGGTGAAGGCGACCTTGCCTGGGGCGGGCAGTAAGGAGGCCAACTCGTCCAGCGGGCCTTGCTTCCCCTTTTCCGCAAGGAGGGCCTCCAGCTCGAAGGCCCGGTCGAAATAATCCTCGATGGCGGTCTTGCCCCGTCCGTTCACGAAAATGAATTCATCGATCCCGGCAGCCCGGGCTTCATCGATGGCGTATTGGATGAGCGGCCGGTCGACGACCGGTAGCAATTCCTTGGCGACCACCTTGGTCGCGGGGAGAAAACGGGTGCCGAGGCCGGCAACGGGAAACACGGCCTTTTTGACGGGGGGCAGAGGGGCAGCGGACATCAGAGCTCCAAGTGTGATGGTAAGAGCGACAGGGTGACGGGTCGCCGGCAGCGATGGCCCAAGGGCAACCACGCCAGAGAACGATGGTAAAATGACGACAAGCCGTTAAGGGACGGTTTACCAAACATTAAGCGCCAAAGGGCAGGGTGAGTGGGGTGTTTCGCGCGACTTAAAGGCCCGTACCGACATGTCGTTTTTTAAAGCTCTCTCTTGCCGCCTTGCTTTGGGGATTGCCCTTGGAATGGGTGTGGCGGGCTGCGCCACGTTAGAGCCCTCATCGCCCGCCCTCATGGCCCCAAAGGCAAAGCCGGGCGCGGCCGCGCTTGGGGCTGGCGATACAATCCGTGTGGAAACCGAACGTCCAAGTTTGCTCGCTGGGGACTTTACCTTAAGCGAGACCGGCCATGTCACGCTTGCCGATGCCCGCATTGTGGCGCTTGCAACGCGCCATGGCGGCGAGGCAGCTGGCATACTCGCGGCCCTCGATCCAGGAGCCGGCCTTGTCACCGTGACACTCGTCAAACCAGCGCCTGTTTATGTCTATGGCGAGGTCGCCCGGATCGGATATCATCCCTTTGCGGAAGGCCTGACGATTGCCGGTGTCATCGAGAATGCAGGCGGGATCACCTATCGGGCCGAGCGCGACCGGGTTTTTGTCTCCAAACGGGGCAGCCGTGTGGAGCGGCCGGTGCCGGCCAATTCAGCAGAAGCGGTGGAGCCGGGCGATGCGCTGCGCGTGCCGGAAGCCTTTTTTTAGGCAGCACGGTGTTGGGCGGTAGAGCCCAAGTCGAAACGGAGGTGGGTCATGACGGTCTTGGTCACAGGCGGGGCAGGCTATATCGGGAGCCATATGGCGCATCTGTTGTCAGACAGGGGCGAGCCACCGGTTATTCTCGACAATCTCTCGACGGGATTTGATTGGGCAATTCCCGCCGATGCGACCCTGGTGGTGGGCGATATCGCTGATAAAGACCTGCTGGACCGTGTGTTCAAAGCCCATGGCATCACGGCTGTGATCCATTTTGCCGGATCGATCATCGTCCCGGAATCGGTCGATAATCCGCTTAAATACTATCATAACAACACCGCCAAAACCCGGACGCTCATCGAGGCCTGTGTTTACAACGATATCGAGAATTTCATTTTCTCGTCGACAGCTGCTGTTTATGGCATGCCCGAGGTTAATCCCATTACGGAGGAAGAACGGCTGTTGCCGATCTCTCCCTATGGCACCTCCAAACTGATGAGCGAATTGATGATGCGCGACTGCGCGGCGGCCTATCCGTTCCGCTATGTGGCGTTGCGTTATTTTAACGTTGCCGGCGCTGACCCAAAATTGCGGTGCGGACAATCCACCAAGGACGCAACGCACCTCATCAAGGTTGCCAATCAGGTGGCGCTTGGCCAGCGCGACCAGCTCTCGATTTACGGCACCGATTATCCGACGGCAGATGGCACCTGCATCCGCGATTACATTCACGTGACCGATCTGGCGGAGGCGCATTATCTGGCCCTGCAACATCTGCGCGCCGGGGGGGAGGCCTTGGCGCTCAATTGCGGCTATGGCCATGGGTTTTCCGTGCGCGAGGTGGTGGAAACGCTCGAGGCGGTGATCGGCCGGCCGATTGATAAGGTGGAGACCGAACGTCGGGCCGGCGATCCGCCGAGCCTTGTGGCGGACAGTGGCCAGCTGCGCGCCCGCTTTGGCTGGGAACCAGCCCATGATGATCTTGCGCAAATCATCCGGCATGCCCTCGATTGGGAAGAGAAATTGAGCCTGCGCAATCGAGCTTAAGCTCAGCTGTCGACAAATATTGCAAACATCGGTTTGCGAGTGCCGTGCACAACACTTGGCAGCGCGAACCGTTTACCTTAACGCGCAAGTCAAATTGCGAGTGACGCTGCGTTACCTGCCGTACACCTGACGCAAACGTGCAACAATAGGTTTCGACTCTGAAGTAACCCCGTTGAGCGGGGGCCCCTGCCCGGACATGATGCCTGCATCTTAAAAAAAGAGTGGGTGCGCGGCCAACGAGCCGCGTTTTCGGGAGGACAACCATGCTCAAGAAGTTGCTGGCAAGCGCCGGCATCGTGGCTCTGTGCGCGGCCACCACCGCGACGGCGCAAGACATCGATCTTTCCACTGACTTTGATACGTTCTATTCGTTCGGCGACAGCTTAAGCGATGTGGGAAATGCGGGCCGGTTCACAAATGCAGAGGTGTGGACGGAGCTTTTGGGCCTGACAAGCCTCCCGTCTTTGAGCGGCGGGACCAACTTTTCGTTTGGTGGCGCACAGGCAGAGGACCCTGCGGGATCCTTGGCGAATATCGTTCCCGATTCCGGCGACCAGATCGCGCTGTTTACCGGTGGCGGCGGCACCTTTGGTTCGGACGATCTCGTCTCCCTTTGGATCGGCGGCAACAACTTTCTACCCGCTGCGGGCGCCCCGGGTGCCACAACAGCGACAATTGGCGCCGCAGCCCTCGATGCCGTTTCTGACATTCAGGCAAACATCATCTCACTAATTGGTGCGGGTGCTGAAAACATTGTTGTAAACAGCCTTCCCGATCTGTCAGTTACTCCGCTCGTGCAGGGTGTTGGCGGCGCAGCCATTCCGGGCGCGATTGTTTATACGGACACCTTCAACACAGCGCTCGCGGCAACAATTGAAGGCCTGCAGGCATCCTTTCCTGGCGTCACGATCACGCCCGTGGACGTCGCATCCTCTTTCGAAGCGATCCTCGAGAACCCAGGCGCGTTTGGCTACACCAACGTCACCGACCCGTGCTTAGGCAACCCGTCGTGCACCGGATTTGATGAATATCTGTTCTGGGATGGTTTTCATCCGACTGAAACGGGACATCAGTTAGTCGCAGCCTTAGTCGCAGCCTCGCTCGGGAATGCCTCCGACGCGCTTGCCGCCTCGGCCCTCGGCGAGACGGGGATTTGGATGCGCCAGCGCGGCTCGCGCATGGCGTTCAACCGCCTCAACAATCTGCGCAACATCTCCGGCGAGGGCGATGAGATCGCCGGTGTCTATGCCTCCGGCGAGCGGGTGCAAGCCGACCTCGACGGGAGCGGTGATCGCAGCCAATACGATTACAACCTGACGAGTTACCGGCTTGGCTTTGACAAGAAAATCAAGCGCGGGCTGATCGCCGGGATCGCGGCCGGTTTCACCAATTCCGAAACCGAGGGCGAGCTGGTTGATTTTGATGGCCAGGCGGTTCAGTTCGACGCCTATGCCGGGCTCGATACGTTCAATTTCTTCGCCAATTTGGGGGTCGGGTTTGGCACCGGATCCTACGAAGATTACGAACGGCGGATCCCGGGCTTGCCGCTCAAAAACACGTCAGAGACCATCGACGCGATCCAGTATTCCGCAGGGGCTGAAGTGGGCTATCGCTTCGGCTTTGACGGCATCCAAATCGTGCCCATGGCCGGCCTTGATTTCATCCATTCCTCGGTCGACGGATTTACCGAGAGCAGCGATGTGGGAACCGGCTTTAACGTCGGCGATCAAGACGTCGATGCGCTTGTCGGCTCGCTCGATTTGATGCTGCAAAAGGCTTGGGGCAATGAGGGCGGCACATCGTACACGTCCTATTTCCGAGCCGGTTATGAGGACTTCCTGAGCTATAGCGGCGCGGAATACGATGTCGCGCTGCAAGGCAGCGGTGCCGGGGGGACCATCGACCCGGACGACCCCGATGCGGCGGGCACGAATTTCGGCCTCGGCTTTGCTGCCGGCTTTGCAAACTCCGCCTATCTTGGCTTCGATTACGGCCTTGACCTGCGAAACGGGGAAGGCACAGCCCATTCCGGCCAATTGCGTCTCGGTTACTTCCTCAACTAACGCAAATGGCTTGCCCGGTCTTCAGCCATGCTGGGGAGTGGGAGGGGTGAGAAAGGCGAGACCGGCCAAGGTCTCGCCTTTTTCAATGGCGCATCTTGCTCAAGGGCGCATCCCACGGCGCAACGTTAAAGGCGCCGGGCGCTCCACATCTTTCATGAAACGCAAAATCTTGTGACGCCGCACCGACTTGACGGGCAACCGACTTTGCCCGCACCGTCCCGCCGAGCAGGGCTAACCTGGCGTCAAGGTCTTCCGACCTATCGTCTGGGCCTCTGCGCGCGCGGGGCCCGCCCCCCGCAAGGTCCGCCACGTAAAGGAAGATCCGACCTTGGCAATCTTGGTGACAGGTGCGGCCGGTTTCATCGGGTTTCACGTCGCCCAAGCCCTTGTGGGCCGGGAGGAGCAGGTGATCGGCGTCGATGACCTGAACGATTATTACGCCCCTCAGCTTAAACGCGACCGCCTGGACCTCCTGAAGCCCCTGAAGGGATTTTCCTTCCACCACGCCGATATCGCCGATGCGGCCTTTCTCGACGAGATCGCGGCCCGCAGCGAGATCAAAACCGTTGTCCATTTGGCCGCCCAGGCGGGCGTGCGGTATTCGCTGGAAAACCCTTTCGCCTATGCCCGGTCCAATCTACTGGGCCACTTGTCGATCCTTGAAATGTGTCGGCGCCTGCCGAGCCTCCAGCATCTGGTCTATGCCTCATCAAGTTCGGTTTACGGAACGACAACCCAAACGCCGTTCCGCGAAGATGCCCGCGCCGATGCCCCTGTCTCGCTCTATGCGGCGACCAAACGGGCCGATGAATTGATGAGCGCGGCCTATGCCGACCTTTACGATCTGCCCCAAACGGGCTTGCGATTTTTCACGGTCTATGGCGCCTGGGGCCGGCCCGATATGGCCTATTGGTCCTTCACCGAAGCGATCTTGAAAGGCCGTCCGGTGCAAATCTTTAACAATGGGGACATGCGGCGGGATTTTTCCTACATCGATGACGTGGTCGCGGGCGTGCTTGGCGTGATCGACCATCCGCCTGCGGACTCTGAAGGGGCAGGGCACGACCCGCATCGCATCCTCAACATCGGGGCAAACCGGCCTGAACCCCTGATGCGATTTATCGCTGTCCTTGAGGAGGCGACAGGCCGTGAGGCAGAAAAGGTCTTCCTGCCCATGCAGCCCGGCGATGTGTATGAAACCTACGCCGACACCACGGCGATCGAGGCCTTGTGCTCGTTTTCAGCAAGCACGCCGATCGAGGAGGGGTTACCGCTCTTCGTTGATTGGTTCCGCTCTTATCACGACCTTTAAGGATCTTACACCGTGTGCGGAATTGTCGGCATCCTCGCAAAAACTGACGCCGCGCCAACCGTTTTGGATGCGCTGAAACGGCT
>JBCDJA010000098.1:0-8048 GCA_038748465.1 Pseudomonadota bacterium | reverse complement strand
GCGACATCCCGCATCGTCTCCACCAAGTCGACGATAAAGGCGAGCGACATGATGCCCGCAAAGGCAAGAAAAATGCTGCTCACAAAGCGGGTTGAGAGGTAGCGAAACAGGGTCCAGGAGTAAAACCGCATTCAGGCCCCCGCATCCGCGGCAAGCTCGCCTGAGGGGGGCTCAGCTTTGCTGCGCGCCCCGAAATTGAAAAGAAAAATCCCCGCGCCCACGATCCCCATAAGCGGGATCGCGTATTGCAGGACGTTGATGAGAGCCATGTCGGCTGCAAGACTTTGCGCCGCAAAGCCTGAAATCCTCAGTCCAATAACCAGCAAGACCGCGGTAACGATGCGATGGCCATAGCCGCGCCGATCGAAATTGCGCGAGAGCACGGCACAAATGCCAATGAGCGCAAACGCCAAAACGTAGAGCGGCGAGGCCAGGCGATTATGCCCCTCGGCCACTACCTCATTCATGTTTCGTTGCGCCCACCAATCACTCTCATCCGGGAAGAACAATTCGGGCAAAAATCGCTCCGTCAGCTCTCGCTTGCTGCGCGCCTTGGAATTGTAAAACGGGGTCAGATCGAAGGTGTAGCGTTCGAAGGTGATCAACGAAACATCGCTTCCCTCACCTTCTTTGGTTTGGATGGTGCCCGAGCCCATCATCAATTGGGCGGTCTCGCCGCTGCGCACCAGCAATCCCCGCTCGGCCGTGTAGGTGGTCGGCTTTTGCCCCTCGCGGCTGTCGTGGACCAATATCCCGCGTAGCTCGCCGCCGGTTCCAAGCTCCCGGACAAACACCGTTAAGCCATCCGTCGGCGTTGCAAACTCTCCCTCTTTGATAATCGCTGAAACAAGATCGCCGCGAATCTCGTGCACCCGGTCCTTCATGGCGCGATAGCCAAGCGGCATCACAAAGAGCGAGATAAGGTAGGTGATCAACGTGACCCACACCGCGAGCGTGAGGATGGGAGAGGCGATCCGCCAACGGCTGATGCCCGCTGCCCCCATCACCACCAATTCACTGTCCGTGCGAAGCCGATGGAGCCCATAGAGCACGGCGCAAAAGAGGGCGATCGGCAGCGCATCTTTGAGGATCGAGGGGAGGACAAGCACGCTCAACGTCAAAAAGGTGCCGGCGGGCTGGCCGCGGTTCACCACAAGATCGATAAATTCGAGCGCCTGGCTAAGCCAGACAATCGCGATCATGACAAAGGAGAAAAACAAGGTCGGCCACAGGGTCGCGCGGAAGATATATTGATGCAGAATCGACATCGGGGTTAGGACTCATCGCCGCCGGTTTGGGCCCGCCGCAGAACGGCCACCACTGAAGATCGGGGATACCCCAGCCCAGTCGCCATGGCAACCGACGGCCCGGGCACGGCCCCGAAGCTGCGGCGTAAATCGTTGCCCCCGTGCCCTGCGGCCCACGAACAGGCCGACAAGACCTGCTTTGGAGCGCTGATCTGCGTTTTGAAAGACCGAGAAGGAAGGTGAATGGACGTCCATTTCAAGAAATCCGATCAAACTGGGGACGCGGCCCGCGTCTATTTCTGCTTTGAGGAGCAGGGCCTGCCGCCAGGCGCTGTCACGGCCGACGAGACGAGCGGCGGTCATCTAGCCAAGGCCGCCAGCATCGCCAAGTTTGAGGGGAAATCGGGACAGTATTGTGAAGTGCTGGCGCCAAACGGCCATGAGGCGCCGCGCATTGCCCTCATCGGTCTTGGAAAAGACGGCGAGCTTGATGGTCTGTCGGCGCAGAAAGCCGGGGCCAGCGCTGTCCAGAAGCTCGGTAAAAACGCTGAGACCATCGATTTTGTGGTCGGCGGCCTGAGCGCTCCCAAAGTCGACGGCAACGCGCTTGCCGCGGCCCTCGCGCTCGGGGCGGTTTTGGCTGGCTATTCGTTCACGCGCTATCGCACCAAAGAACAAGAAAGCGCTCTGATTACAAAAGAAATACGGGTTCTAAGCGATACGCCTGGCGATGCGGAAACCGCCTTTGCGGCCGGCCGTGCCATAGGCGCTGGGGTGTATGTCGCCCGCGATCTCGTCAATGCCCCCGCGAATGATCTAACCCCTCCCGCCTTTGCCGACAAAGCCGCCGAGCTCGCAACACTCGGGGTCGAGATCAATGTTCTCGACGAGGCTCAGCTTGAAAGCATCGGCATGGGTGCGCTCCTGGGTGTGGCCCGGGGCAGTGCCCATCCGGCGCGGGTCGTGACGATGCACTGGCAAGGGGGTGGCCGAGACAAACCCTTGGCCCTCGTCGGCAAGGGGGTGACCTTCGATACCGGGGGGATCTCCCTAAAACCGCCGGGGGGCATGGAAGACATGAAGGGGGATATGGGCGGTGCCGCGGCCGTGGTCGGAGCCATGCATGCCATCGCTGCGCGTAAGGCCAAGGCAAATGTCGTGGGCCTGATCGGGCTTGTTGAGAACATGCCCGATGGAACGGCCCAGCGGCCCGGCGATATCGTCACCACCTTGTCAGGCCAGACGGTTGAGGTGATCAACACGGATGCCGAGGGGCGGCTCGTGCTCGCCGATGTTCTTTGGTATGCCCAGCAAACCTATGAACCTGAAGCGATAATCGATCTTGCGACGCTGACCGGCGCGATCATTATCAGCCTCGGCCACGAGCATGCCGGACTGTTCTCGGACGACGAGGGCCTGGCGGAAAAAATCCTCGCTGCAGGGCTCACAAGCGGCGAGACCGTGTGGCGCCAACCCATGGGCAAGGCCTACGAAAAGGGTCTCAAATCAAAATTTGCCGACATGAAAAATGTGGGCGGCCGGGCGGCGGGATCGGTGACCGCGGCCCACTTCCTGCGCCGCTTCACCAATGATGTGCCCTGGGCCCATCTCGACATCGCCGGGACGGCCTGGAAGCCGGAAACCACCGCCCTCGATCCGAGTTGGGGGACCGGATTTGGGGTGCGGCTGCTTGATCGGCTCGTCGCGCAGGCTTACGAGACGGATGGCTGAGGCCGGCTCGGGCAGGGGCGAGGCATCCGATGAGCCTCGAGAATTCCTGTTTTATCATCTGAAAAACAGCAGCACTGAAAACGTTTTAAGTACTCTCCTTGAGAAAACAATCGAGCGTGGATGGAAGGCCGACGTCGCAGCAGCGGACGCAGGTCGGCTTGCCGCGTTAGATGTGTTCTTGTGGACCTATCGGGACGATGGGTTTCTCCCCCATGGGGTCGCGGGCGGGGCCCATGATGGGATGCAGCCGGTGTTGCTGACCTGCGAGGAGGGGCAGAGCAATGGCGGAGCGGTGCTCTTTTTGATCGATGGGGTCACTTATGAAGATTATTCTCCATACTCCCGTGTTGTATACCTTTTTCAGGATAGAGATGGGCCTGGCGTTGAGGCCGCGCGCGCGCTGTGGCGCTCCTTAGCCGAGACAGATTGGGCGGTTAGCTATTGGGCCCAAGAGGCTAGCGGCGGGTTTGCCAAGAAGGCGTGAGCCGCTGCCCAAGCCTCAATCTGTTACGCCGCACTTTCGCTGTCTTGTGCCGCTTCGAGGATCGCGGCTTGCTCAAGCCAGCGGGTCTCGGCCTCGGTGAGGGCGGTTTCCAAATCGCTGCGCTTTTTCGCATAGCGGATAGCGCGCCCTGGATCTTTTTCAAAAAGTGACGGTATTGCAAGGGCATCGTCGAGTTTTTGAATGTCGACTCGCAGCGTTTCCATGCGCTCTTCGAGAGCTGCAAGCGCCTCTTTGACGGGCTTTAGCTTCGCCCTCGCATCGGCCGCGCGGCGCCGTTGGTCGGCAGCGGATTTGCCCGGCGGGGCTTCGCCAGCCCGGGACGGCGCGGGCCCTCGCTCGGCGCGGCTTTCCAGGATCTCGCTGCGATAGCTGTCCATGTCCCCGTCATAGGTCTTCACGGTCCCCGCAGCGACGAGCCAGAGGCGGTCTGCGCAGGCCTCGACAAGATAGCGGTCGTGGGAAATGAGGATCACCGCGCCTTCAAACCCATTGAGCGCATCGATCAACCGCGCCCGCATTTCCACATCGAGGTGGTTTGTGGGCTCGTCGAGGATCAGCAGGTGCGGCGCCTCATGGCCGATCAATCCAAGCAAAAGCCGGGCTTTCTCGCCCCCCGACAACGCGGCGATGGGCGTGTCGGCGTGCTGGCCCTTGAACCCCAAACCACCGGCTCTGGTGCGAATTTGGGCCTCCGTCGCCTCCTCGCCCATGCGAGATCGGACCTCGTGATAGACGCTGCGTGCGCCGTCGAGCTCGTCCAATTGATGCTGGGAAAAATAACCGACCGACATTTTTTTGGATCGGCGCAAGCGCCCGCCGGTTGCGGCAAGGCGGCCCGAGAGCAGCTTTGCGAGGGTCGATTTGCCGTTTCCATTTGCACCCAAAAGAGCAATGCGATCATCAGCATCGACCCGAAAGGTGAGACGTGAAAGCACGTTTGGCGATCCGGTATAACCGGCCTCCGCATCGTCGGCGACGATCAAGGGTGGCGGCAGGGACGCCGGGGCCTGAAATGTAAGCGATAGGGAGCCTTCTGAGACGTGTTCCGGGTCTGGCTGCATGCGGGCGAGGGCCTTCAGCCGACTTTGGGCCTGCTTAGCCTTTGAGGCTTTGGCGCGAAACCGCTCAACAAAGGTCTCGATGCGTCGGCGTTCGGCGGCTTGTTTGGCTTTCAGCTTCATCGAAAGCGCCTGCTGCTCGGCCCGCACCCGCTCAAAGGTGTCGTAATCCCCCCGGTAGAAATTGAGTTTCCCGTTCTGCAAATGGACAATCGAATCAACGGCTTTATTGAGCAGGCTCCGGTCGTGACTGACCAAAAGAACGGTGTGGGGATAGCGCCGCAGATGAGTTTCGAGCCACAGGGTTCCTTCAAGGTCGAGATAGTTGGTGGGCTCATCGAGCAGCAGCAAATCCGGCTCCTGAAAGAGCACCCGCGCCAAGGCGACCCGCATGCGCCAGCCGCCCGAAAACTGATCGAGGGAGCGCGCTTGCGCCGCCTCATCAAAACCGAGGCCTGCAAGAATGCGCGCGGCCCGTGCCGGGGCGCTGTGCGCGTCGATGTCTGCGAGGCGGACCTGGATGTCAGCGATCCGGTGCGGGTCGGTGGCGCTCTCGGCCTCCTTCAGCAGGGCGGCGCGTTCCCTATCACCCTCGAGGACGGCCTCAAGAAGGTTTTGCGGGCCTTCAAGGGCGTCTTGCGCCACATAGCCGAGCTGGCGTCCTGGCGGGATCGACACCTCACCGCCATCGGGGCTCAGCTCTCCCGTGATCAGCTTCAACAGCGTCGACTTTCCGCATCCATTGCGGCCAACAAGGCCCACCCTCGCCCCGTTCGGAAGCCCAACGGTCGCCTGATCCAGCAGTAATCGCCCGTCAATTCTGTAGGTTAAATCCACCACATGCAGCATGGGCCGATCGCTAGCACGCCAGCCCGCTCGGCGAAATCATTGCGGCAAGGACCCGGCGGGCCTTGGTTGTGCCCACGCCGGGGGGCCGCTATAACCCGCGCGATTTGCTTTCCGTTTCTTTTTTTCACCGACACGATACGGGGTCTCACCATGGCGCTTGAACGCACCTTTTCGATCATCAAACCCGACGCAACCGAGCGCAACATCACCGGCAAAATCATCGCAAAGATCGAGGAGGCCGGGCTTCGAGTGATCGCATCGAAACGCATTAAAATGACGAAAGCTCAGGCAGAGGGGTTTTATGCCGTCCACAAAGAGCGCCCATTTTATGGGGACCTCGTTGCCTTCATGACGTCAGGGCCCGTGGTGGTGCAGGTGCTTGAGGGCGAGAGCGCCATCACCGCATACCGCGATGTCATGGGCGCTACCAACCCGAAGGAGGCCGCACCGGGCACCATCCGGGCCGAGTTCGCACTCGATATCGAGAAAAATTCGGTCCATGGCTCTGACGCGCCGGAAACCGCTGCGAGCGAAATTCCCTTCTTCTTTTCGGGCGATGAGATCGTCGGCTGACCGCTGCCCTCAGGGTTCAGCGTCACGCCTGGTCGCGGCGTTTATCGGAGGCTGGAAAGGGCGATAGGGCGGGGCTCGCCATCGACGATCACCCGCCCGCCTTGGATGCGCGTCCGCCCCTCGGCAATGGCGCGCACGCAGGCCGGATAGAGCTGATGCTCGGCCTCAAGCACGCGCGCGGCCAAACGCTCGGGTGTATCGCCCGATAAAACCGGAACCGCGGCCTGGCCGATGATCGGGCCGTCATCCATCTCCACACGAACATAATGCACGGTGCAGCCGCTCACCTTCACCCCGGCGCTAAGCGCCCGGGCATGCACATCAAGTCCACGAAAGCTCGGCAGGAGCGAGGGGTGGATGTTGATCAATCGATCTTTCCAGTCGGTGACGAACGCTTCGCTCAACAGCCGCATGAACCCCGCGCAGCACACAAGATCGACCTTGTAGAGATGCAGCGCCTCGGTGAGCTTTGCCTCGAACGCGGCCTTCGGTTTGACGTCACGGTGGCTCACAATCTCGGTCGGAATGCCAGCCGATTGCGCCCGCTTCAGGCCGCCCGCACCCGCCTCGTTGGAGACAACAACGGCGAGCGTGGCGGGAAACGCGTCATCGGAGGTGGCATCGATGAGCGCCTGCAAGTTGCTGCCCCGACCGGAAATCAACACCCCAAGCCGCATTAGGCACCTGTTCCGAAGTCGCCATGATAGTGCACCGGCGTGTCGGTGCGCGTCTCGATCCGGCCCATGAGCACCGGGCTTTCTCCGACATCGCGCAAAACGGTGAGCGCATCTTGCTGGGCGGTCTCGCTGACGGTGAGCACCATGCCGATGCCGCAATTAAAGGTGCGCAGGAGCGCGTGCGGATCGAGCCCAGCGCCTTGCGCGATCCAGGCAAAAGCGGCCGGCAGGCTCCAACTTGAGAGTTCAATATGCGCCGCCAAGCCCTCGGGCAGGAACCGGGGCACATTGTCGGTCAGTCCCCCGCCGGTAATGTGCGCCGCGGCCTTTAAAAGGCCGGCACGATGGAGTGCGAGGACGGGCTTTACATAGAGGGCTGTCGGTGCCAGCAGAGCATCGGCCAGGCTTTGCCCGGGCGAGAACGGGCACTCTTGCTCTGGCGAAAGTGATTTCTCCGCCACGATCTTGCGGATCAGTGAAAAACCGTTGGCGTGGAATCCAGAGGCGGGAAGACCGATCAGGCACTGACCCGGCGCTAAATCGGCGCGGGGCAGGAGGGCCGCCCGCTCTACCGCGCCGACGGCAAAGCCCGCAAGGTCGAAGTCGCCCTTAGCATAAAGGCCCGGCATCTCCGCCGTTTCCCCACCGATCAGTGCACAGCCGGCTTGGCGGCACCCCTCGGCGATCCCGTCCACAATCCGGCCCGCAACCTCCACATCGAGCTGGCCGGTTGCGAAATAATCCAAAAAGAAAAGCGGCTCGGCTCCCTGCACAACAAGATCGTTGACGCACATGGCCACCAGATCGATGCCCAGCGTGTCATAGCGGGCCGCCTCGATCGCAATCTTGAGTTTGGTGCCCACCCCGTCGGTTGCCGCCACCAAAAGCGGGTCGGTGTAACCGCATGCCTTAAGGTCAAAGAGCCCGCCAAAACCGCCAAGGCTGCCCATCACCCCGACCCGGGAGGAGGCGAGGGCAGCGGGCTTGATCCGATCGACGAGCCGGTTGCCTGCATCGATATCCACCCCCGCTGCCGCATACGGATCGCCGGCAAGAGGCGTGGAGGGGGTGTCCTTGTGTGATGTCATCGCGATAGGCCTAGAGCATGTCCGGGGTCATTAAAAGCGCTCAGGGGTCCGATAGAGAGCTAGGGTTGGCAGCGTTTGCCAGCCCGCCCGAGAGACGATTTAGGGTCAGGGAACGAGGATGGGACCCGAGCGACGGGTTTCGTGGCCGCACGGCGTTGGACCCGATGGAAGCGAACCGGGTTATAGGAAACCGTCCATGGCACTGCCAAGCCTTGAAGCTGCCTTAGCATCGCATCGCTTTGGCATGGGCACTGGCCCTAAAGACCGGGCGGCCCGCGCCGGCGGTCGGGCTTGGCTTCGCGGGCAAATTCAAGGCCCCG
>JBCDJA010000097.1:0-8084 GCA_038748465.1 Pseudomonadota bacterium | reverse complement strand
CTCACCGGGGGATACCGCGGCACGCCTGTCTTGCAGATTGGGGCTGACATATATTGCGATACCGAGCTGATGGTTCGGGAAATTGAACAGCGCCTTCCCGCACCGGCCTTGTGCGAGGGCCACGCAGGCGGCGCCGGATTGATTATCAGCCGCTGGGTCACGGACACCTTCTTTTTTCAAGGGGCACTTTATGCCCTTGGCTCGGTGGCCGATGCCCTGCCCGATGAGTTCCTCGTCGACCGGGCCAAAATGCTTGGCCTCGAGGCCGATGGCGCGACCGTCCGCACGGCCTTTAAGGCCGATGCGCCGAACCAAGCCGCCCAGGCCTATCTCGGTCTGTCAGCGCTCAACACGATGTTGACAGAAAACGACTATCTGTTTGGCGATAAACCGTCCCATGCGGATTTTTCGGTCTATCACCCGATTTGGATGTTGATCTTTGCCGCTGGCAAGGAAGCTGAATTGGCCGACCGAGTGCCCGCGGTTCTCGCCTGGACGAAGCGGATGGGCGCGATCGGGCACGGGAGCCCAGAACCAATGGACCCGAGCGAGGCGCACGCGGTGGCAAAAGCTGCAGAGCCCGCCCCGATTGCCGCGCCCGTTGAAGACCGGTACGGCGTTCTCGCCCTAGGCAACCCCATCACAGCAAAGCCAAAATCGTTCGGCACAGAGGAAAGCCAAGGGGTGTTGGTCTCAGCGCCCGATGATCACATTGTCATGCTGCGTGAGACTGAGGAGTTCGGACGGCTGCATGTCCATTACCCCCGGCATGTCTTTCAGTTTTCGCAATAGGCAATGAGGGGCCCCGATAAGGCCCCTCATTCTTAGTGAGAAGGGGAGCGGGCCCCTACCATTTGAGGCGAATGCCCGTGTAGAACGCCCGGTCGGCCGTGCCGAAGCCGGTGGCCTGCTGATATTCCTCATCGCCCACATTTTCAATCCGAGCAAAGAGTGTCGCTAGATCGTTCACCTGGAAGTCACCGCGCAGGGTGACGCGCGCATAATCGTTGAGCGGCCGGCTGCCGGTGTCGACCGAGTTAACAACCGATTGCACATCAAGGCCCAAACGCCCTCTTCCCTCAGCAAACTGATAATCGACACTGGCCGATCCTTGATTGTAGGGCCGGCGGGCGCGCCGGTCCCCTGCTTCGTCGCGGGAGTCGGTGTAGGTGTAATTAGCGCCCACGGACAGATTGGGGCTGATTTCGAATGTGGCGAAGGTCTCAATCCCTTCAATTTCCGAGCGCCCCTCAGCTTGGAAGTACACGAAAAACACATTGTCGAAATCGATGAAGTCTTCGAACTCGATGTCGAAATAGGTGGCACCCACCGTAACCCGGTCGTTGAAGAGGGCTTGTTCTATGCCGACGTCGAAGCTCTTGGTTTCTTCCGGCTCAAGATCCGGATTTCCGGAAAACGAGCCGAACAATTCATTGAGGCTTGGCGCGCGAAACCCAGTGGAATGACTTGCGCGCAGGATGGTTCCCGTTTCGAGGTGATTATAGGCCGCCGAAACACGATAGGTTTCAAATGTGCCGAAGGTCTCGTGATCGTCGACCCGGCCGCCCACGTTGAGGAAAAGGCGGTCCAGGAAGGACTGGGAGACAGTGAGGAAATACCCGGTTAGCCCCACATTCTCTTCAAACCCGAACGAGTTTTTCGCGTCCTCATTCCGGTGCGAGACGCCAAACACCACATTCGTCGTTTCGGTCGGCTCGAAAACGCCCTGATAATCGAATTGCACGCGCTCTGAATAAAAACTCGACGCCCCAAAGGCTTCATCTTTGTCGCGCCGGCTATTTTCCGTGTACGATGCACTAAGATCATTAGAAAGGCGATCATTGAACAAGTTCAGCTCGATCCCCCCACGGACGGAGACTTGACGGAACTCATTGTTGTCATCGGCATCTACGCCGGGATTGTCGTCAAATTCCAACGAGCCTTCCGTGCGCCGGAAGGACCCATAGACCGACACCTGGTCGGTGACGGCAACACGCCCTTTGCCCGACACACTCAGGTTCTCATAACCGTCATCTTCTGAGTTTCCGTCGTTCTCATCGCCAGCGGAAAACCCGCCCGTGTTAAAAAACTGCGCGGTGAACGACCCGGTCGCCCGGTCCGTCCCTCCACTGAGGGAGTAGGTCACGTCCTCGGTGCCGAAGCTTCCCAATTGGGCCGTGAGGCTTTGCTGCAGGCCCTTTTTGCCCGCCTTGGTGATGATGTTGACCACACCGCCGATGGCATCCGAGCCATAAAGCGTGCTTTGCGACCCACGCAAGATTTCAATCCGCTCGATATCGCCGGCGAGAAGATGCTCGATCTGAAAAACGTTTTGCGGCGCGGCGGCATCGGACACGATCACGCCATCGATCAAAACAAGCGTATGATAACTTTGGGCACCGCGGATAAAGATGCTCGATTGGCCCCCAACCGATCCGACCTGCGTGACACTGACGCCGGGCACGCTTTGCAACACATCCAGCACTTGCACGGCCTGCACTTTTTCAAGGTCTTCGGCCGTGATCACGGTGATGGAGTTGCCAACCTGCGAGATCGGCACCTCGGTGCGGTTGGCCGTCACCACCAAGGGCTCGGTTTCTTCCGCAGTCGGCTGAGCAAAAGCAAGTGTGGGGGTACACAGAAGAGATGCGACAAGACTGCCGCGGACAAGTAGATGCGTCATAGGGTTCTCCCGTTCGACGGGAGGTCGGACCATCGGATGCATGAAAATAGGGCGTAGACCCACAGCATCGCCGGCGCCAACCTCGGTTCACGAAGTTGTCGCCCGGACGGAAACCGCTCCTCCGGCTGATCCCGGCCACGAGGATGGACGACGGCGACGGCAGGTCTCCTGGCTTATGGCTCAAATGCCGCTCAAGCACCTTCCCAGAACATAGATTCCAGTGGTGTCCGCCTGAGGACGTCGCCAAACACAGTTGCGGGCACAGCCGCAGATTTGAGGAGGTTTGGCCGGTGGCCGACACCGCTCGCGCTGCGTTCCCTTTTCACCCGGTGGTCGCCCACCAGGACCGTTCCGCATGGAGTACCTGACCCGAAGGCCACACGACAACTACAAAGTTGCATGGCTAATGCCGGCACCGCCCCAACCTTTGGCTGAGATGGGTGACCTTGCGTCCCACCGGCAATTGGTGGTGAATGGCGCAATGAAATCGAACGTTACAAAAATAAGACGTTCAGCCGAGGAAGCCCGACAACATTTGATCGAAGCCGCTGAGGCGGTGTTCGACCGGGAAGGGTTGAGCGGTCTATCGATCCGCAAACTTGCTGATGAGTCTGGGTACTCGCCCGCCGCGCTATACAAGCATTTCCGCGACAAGGGCGATTTGATCATCTGCCTCAAAGAGGCGTTTTTTGCCCGCGTCCGCAAGGCGATGAACCGCAAGGGGATTGCCGCGCACGAGGCGGTAAACCGCCTTGAAGAGGCAATGTTGATCTACATCGAAGAGGCGCTTGCTAAACCTCACCATTATGCGGCGGCATTCTCCGATGAACCGCCCCGCATGGCTGATAATGACGAACCGCTCGAAGAGGGGACCGAGCGCGGCCATGCGTTTCAGGTCTTCTTCGGTTTCGTGGATGAGGTGATGCAGGCCCACAAAGGCCCTCACGAGGACACAGCCTCCGCCGCGCAGTCGCTTTGGGCGGGCATGCACGGACTCTGTCATCTCTTGGTCATTTACCCACTGTTTCCGTGGGTAGAGCGCGACAAGCTGGTGAACAGCCACGTGAAGATGCTGATCAGCGGGCTCATCCACCCCCGCTAACTGCCTTACGCGCACGTCAACTTATACTCGCCACAGTTTTGTAACGACGGGCACAGGGAAAACCCCTTGCTCGGTGAAAGCTGTTCACCTATCTCTCTTCCATCGGGAGTGAACGCCGTTCACTTTATGGCAAAGGAGAGATGTCATGAAACAGGGTAATCAACGCCAAGGCACGCAATTGGCTTTTTTGGCTGCTGCGACGGCTGCACTGGCCGCCGTTGCTCTGATCCCAATCGCCCACGCGATCGAAATCGTCCCGGCGATCCAAGGGCTCGCCTCGTCAATCTAAGGGTGTGACCTAAATCAGGTCGTAACTCGCAAAACGAGTGCTGTGTAAGGGGGATCCCATGGGTCGATGGGTTTTGAAAATGGCGAAAAACGCCAGTGCAATAGCAGCGGCGGCGGCGATGCTTGTGTCCATTCCAGGCCTCGTCGGCGCCCAGGCCGAGGAGGTCGCCCCGCTCGCTGTGCGCACGATGACCGCCACCTTTGAGGACACTATTGAAACCCAGCAGGCCTATGTGGGCCGGGTCTCGCCACGTCGCACCAGCACGCTTGCCTTCGATCGAGCGGGCATGGTGCAAAGCTTGACCGCCGATGAGGGGGATTTTGTTGCGGCCGGTGCGGTGATTGCAACGCTCGATCTCCGGCGCTTAGAGGCCGACCGAACCCTCACCGAGGCACAGCTCGCAGAGGCGAAAGCCCGTTTGACGCTCGCGGTCAACACAGCGCGGCGTCAGAAACAATTGCTCACCCAGAACAACGTTTCTCAGCAGCGTTACGATGAGGCGCTCACGAACCAACGCGTCGCCTCGGCGAATGTCAGCGCCATCGAGGCAGCCCTCGACAATCTCGATGTGCAGATTGATCTGTCCACCATCAAGGCGCCCTTTGACGGGCGGATCGTCCGGCGGACCCTTGATGAGGGCGCCGTGGCCGCGCCTGGGCAAGTCGTGTTTGAGCTTATCGAGGACGGCGCCTTGGAATTTCGCGTGGGCATTCCGGCCGACCTTAAAGGCGAGGTGACGGTTCGTGACACCTACCCGATCGAAACGTCGACCGGCACCTTTGATGCTGAGCTTGTTCGGCTCGTCACGTCGATCGACCAAGCAACGCGCACGGTGCTTGCCATTTTCAGTTTGGAGCCGGGACCGGATGCGGCGCTGCCGGCGGCTGGGAGCCTGGGACGCCTCAACTTGGCTCGCCAGATCGACGAGCGCGGCGTTTGGGTTCCACTTGCGGCGCTGACGGAAGGTCAGCGTGGGCTCTGGTCGCTCTATGTCGTTGAGAACGGCGAGGCAAGCCCTGAGATGGGGCGGGTCGTGCGCCGGCAGGTTGAGGTTGTCACGTTTTCGGCAACCGATGCCTTTGTCCGCGGGTTAATCAGCCCGGGCGATAAAATCGTGACCACCGGCACGCATCGGATCGTGCCCGACCAGCTTGTTGCCCTTAATTCAAACTGATGCGGAGCAAGCTGGTGCTTAGCAGCCTGTTCTTCCGCTTACCCCGGCTTACCGCCCTCACCATTGGCTTTATTGCTGTTGGGGCGCTTGCTGCCCTTTTCACGCTCGCCCGCCAAGAAGACCCGCTCCTTATCGAGCGCTACGGCACAGTCGTCACCGTGTTACCGGGCGCTGCGCCGGAACGGGTTGAAGCGCTTATTACCAAGAAAATCGAAGAAGAATTGATGGAATTGCCGGAGGTCGATGAGCTGGAAAGCTACTCGCGCGCCGGAATTTCGCTCATCAATATCGCCTTGCGCGATGATCTTTCTGCCAATGATGTGCAAGATGCCTGGGCGCTGATCCGCCAGCGGGTGGAGGCTGTTGGCCCGGACCTTCCGGCCGAAGCGAGCGAACCAGAGGTCGAAGAGACCTATCTTGGCGCCTCGACGCTGATGATCGCCTTCACTCACAATCCGCCGGAGACCACCGACCCAGCCGTCGATCCACCGCTCGGCATCATGACGCGCCTCGCGCGGGAGCTGCAAGAGGATCTACAAAACCTTCCCGGGACAGAAGAAACAGAGCTTTATGGGCAAGCTCAAGAAGAGATCCGCGTCATTGTTTCGCCGCCGGCTTTAGCGGCAGCCGGGCTCGATGTTGCTCGGGTCGCTGCCGATATCCGTGCGGCCGATGCGCGCCTTCCGGCGGGCCAGGTGCGTGACACCAATCGCGATATCCTGATCGAAATTGACGGCGAGCTGGACACCCTCGACCGGATCAGAGCGATCCCCATCGGTCGCGGACAGGCCACACAAACCGCAGGCGGCGATGAGCGGTTCCTCCGAGTGGGCGACATTGCCGAGGTTGTGCGCAGCCAACGCACGCCGGCCGAGACGATGGCAATTGTGAACGGTCAACGAGCCATCGTGCTCGATGTCAAATTGCAACGGGGACAGCAGGTCGACACATGGGCCGCACGGGCGCGCGGAAAAATCGAGTCCTACAAAGCGACGATGCCGGACCAATTGGGCATCGAGATCATCCTCGATCAAAGCACCTTTACGGTGGATCGACTGAGCGGCCTTGTGCAAAATCTTGGCCTCGCGGCCTTGATCGTGGTGCTCGTGCTCTTTGTGAGCATGGGCTGGCGCTCCGCCTTAATCGTCGGCCTGGCCCTGCCCTTCACCATCGGTTGCGTGCTGTTGCTGATGAGCGTTACAGGCATTCCGCTGCATCAGATGTCTGTGACCGGCATGATTATCGCGCTCGGGCTTCTTATCGATAACGCGATCGTCGTTGTGGACGACCTGAATAAGGCCATCCGCCGGGGGGAGCCAGCCGGCGCGGCCATCGGCGAAGCAGTCTCCCATCTGTTTGTGCCGCTGCTTGCCTCCACCGTGACAACTATCTTGGCCTTCCTCCCCATCGCCCTTCAGCCGGGCTCTACCGGCGAGTTTATCGGCGCTTTGGCAACGGTGGTGATTTTCTCGCTTGCAAGCTCGTTCTTCCTTGCAATGACCGTTATCCCTGCCCTTGCGGCCTTCTTTAAAACCGTGTCCCCAGGCGTGCAGGACAGCAAAAAAATATGGTGGCGAGACGGGTTCAACAGCCCGCGCCTGGCGGCCGCTTATCGCCGCCTACTGAGCTATCTTATCCCAAGGCCTCTTCAGGCTCTTGGGGTTGGACTTGTCTTGCCACTGACGGGTTTTATCGTTGCCTCAACCATGGAGAACCAGTTTTTCCCGCCGGTGGACCGCAGCCAATTCCAGGTTCAACTCGTGCTGCCGCCGAATACGGCCTTGGAGGAGACCGAACGCACGGTGCGCGCGATCCATGAACGGCTCATGACAGAAGAAACCATTCTCGGCACGGCATGGTTCCTGGGCGAGAACGCGCCCCGCGCCTATTACAACGCCTTCGCACAAGCCGATGGACAGCCGAACCGGGCTGCGGGCTTTGTCGACACGGTCTCGGCGGAGGCGACCTTAAAAACCCTCGCCGGCCTACAGGCCGATTTGCGGGATGAGTTTCCCCAGGCCATGCTGCTCGCCTTGCCCTACGAACAGGGGCCGCCCTTCCCTGCGCCGATCGAAGTCATCTTATCAGGGCCTGATCTTTCCGTCCTCAGAGAGCTTGGTGAAGCCGTGCGCCAAATCCTCTCTGAAACGCCGGGCGTGACCTATTCCGAGGCGCAAATTCTTGGCGGAACGCCGAAGATTGTCTTCAACATCGATGAGTTTTGGGCCGAAGGCGCAGGCTTTTCGCTGGGTGAACTTGCCTCGAGCCTGCAATCGACCCTTGAAGGGGCGGAAGGTGGATCGGTGCTTGAGGGATCGGAGGAACTCCCGGTCCGGGTCGTGGCCGATTCCTCCGTCCGCGGTGATTTTGCCTCGATTACCGGATTGCCGGTGCAGCCTGGGTCTGGACCAAGAAACACCGATGACCGGGTCGGCGTGCCGCTTGAGGCGCTGGGCGATCCGGTGCTGGTGCCAGAAGTTGCCAGCATCAACCGTCTTGATGGGGAGCGGATCAATCCGATTTATGGCTTTCTGACGCCGTATACGCTGCCGGCGAGCGCCCTTGCAGATTTCCAGCGCCGGATTTCAGAGGCCGAGATGGACCTGCCGCCAGGCTACACAATGAGTTTCGGCGGCGAGGCGGAACAGCGCGGCGATGCGGTGGCGGGCCTTGCGAGTAAGGCCGGACCGCTCTTGGTGCTCATGGTCGCGACCTTGGTGTTGAGCTTTAACTCCTTCCGCTATGCCGGCATCGTCGGACTTACCGGCTTTCTGGGTGTGGGCCTGGCGATCTTTGGGGTGTGGATCTTTGGCTACCCGCTCGGATTTATGGCGAT
>JBCDJA010000096.1:0-8084 GCA_038748465.1 Pseudomonadota bacterium | reverse complement strand
CGGGCGCCTTGTTCTCGCCTCCCCGGAGCCAGCTGGTTACGCCTCGGGATCAAATCGCACCTCAAACCGCATTTCATAAACGCTGAGATCGGTTTGCGGCTCTTGAGCCAATACCCTTGCCGACACTTTAACCGCGGGCACGACTGTGCAACCGGCTGCAACCAATAGTTAAGCCTTCCGGCCTAACGTATAGATCTCTCTGGTTGGTTGAGGCGGCCCGGGTCGTCGTCGTTCTTATGGATTGGTCATCTAAAGGGCGTCGAGCAGCAGCAATGCGGCAGCGATCCGGGCCATTAACCCCAGTCTTTTCAATGATTTACAAGAAATGGTGGGCGCGACAGGACTTGAACCTGTGACCTCCGCCATGTCAAGACGGCGCTCTAACCAGCTGAGCTACGCGCCCGGGCGCGAGGCGGATACCTACTCAAGTTGGGATGGGCTGACAAGCCTGGAAAGCAGGATCGTTACGCGGCGACCACCCGCTCCACTTCCTGGACAAGATCGCGCAGGTGAAAGGGCTTTGACAGCACCTTCGCGTTGCGCGGCGCTTCGTTATCGGGATTAAGAGCGACCGCTGCAAAGCCGGTTATGAAAACGATCTTCAGGGTGGGATCGATATCCTCCGCCCGGCGGGCCAATTCAATCCCGTCCATCACCGGCATCACGATGTCCGTGAGAAGAAGATCAAAGCCGTGCTCATTTGGCTCGGCCTCAAGGGCGGTTAGGGCCTGGTCGCCTTGTCCATAATCCACCACCTCATGGCCGGCTTTGCGCAGGGCATTGGTGAGAAACCGGCGAAGCGATTCATCGTCTTCAGCAAGCAGAATTTTCGCCATGTCGTCTTCGGCTCCTCGATGCGACCGGTGGTCTGTCACACCCCATTCCTAACCGACTGCGCCGAGCCGGTCTATCCGGCGACGCGCGAGCCATAGAAGGGGTCAGCGAAGAGGAGTGTGTCCAAGAGAGGCTAAATCGGCGTTAACCGCCTTCGCGATGGTTGCCCGCCGGGCAGGCCCACCCAAGTGGCATGACGCGCGCTAGTGGGGACGACCTGGCCGAATGTCGCGGACACTTTAGATATTAAGGGCTGCACAAGGCGGCCACCTGTGCGACTTTAGATTGTGGTCGCACTGTTGGCGGCCACCGCGCCACTCTCCCAGGGCATTTCCGATGACCGATGAGCCCCTCTCGCCTGGCTTTGGGCACATGATCGTGGAGGACGATGATCTGATCGCCCACCCGATCCGGTGTGTCGAAGGGGCGCTCCAGGGAGCACCGATTGTTGCAGGCTGTCCCCATTCGGGCCGGCACTATCCAAAGAGTTTCCTCACCCAATTGGCGCTTGATGTGTCCCGTTTGCGACAGGCGGAGGACTTTTGGGTCGACGGGCTGATCGCCGGTACGAGCGAGGCCGGCGTTGCCCGGGTCGAAGCCTTGTTTCCTCGCTCCTTTGTGGACGTCAATCGCGAACCGCTCGAAATCGATCCGGATATGTTCGACGGGCCGATACCAAAAGACGCGAACTCAAAGTCGCTGCGCGTGGCCGGGGG
The DNA here is from genome assembly GCA_038748465.1 of Pseudomonadota bacterium. Classification (GTDB taxonomy): domain Bacteria; phylum Pseudomonadota; class Alphaproteobacteria; order M2410; family M2410; genus JBCDJA01. The sequence goes on along the minus strand of JBCDJA010000096.1, from coordinate 6,534 downwards.
TTTGGGCACCATCGCCCGGGTGGTCAATGACGGCGCTGAGATTTACCGCCACAAATTGCCTGCGCACCTAATCGAGCAGCGAATCACGAGCTTTTACCGTCCCTACCACGAGGCGCTGGAAAACCGGCTGAGTGAGGCGCGGCAACGCCACGGGGTGGCCCTACTGCTCGATTTTCATTCCATGCCCTCCCACCTTGCCGGTCGCGGTCCAGGCGGTCGCTCGTTGCCGGACATCGTTCTCGGTGACCGCTATGGTGCATCGTGCCCGGAAGGCCTTGTGGAGATGGTGGAACGGAACCTGTTGGGCGCGGGTTATTCGGTGATGCGAAACGCGCCCTATGCCGGGGGATATTGCACCGAGCACTATGGACGGCCCCGAGAGGGTCTGTTCGCTCTGCAGATCGAGATCAACCGCCGGCTCTATATGGACGAAAGTCAGTTGACCCTAACCCCTGCCAAAGCCGCCGGGGTGCGGGCCGATCTCACGGCCCTGATGGCGGCCCTCGCGCAAGACTGGGGCGCGTGGACTGGCCTGCCCCTCCCCGACGCCGCGGAATAACCCTCGCGCGTAACGCGAGTATTCAAAAGCCGTGCGCCATAAAAAAGGGCCGCTCCTGTGAGGGAGCGGCCTAGTCTAGGGAGGAAACGCCCAGGAAGGGCAGCGGCACTGGAACAAAGTCCCAATACCGCGCTGCACAAATATGACACCGGGCCCGGGCCATAGCAAGCCTTGTTAGGTGGTTTTCTTGAGAATGAGACAAATGACCAAAAACAAAGGAAAATCCGAAGTTTGATTGATCTTTCTAAAGGCGCGGAATGCGGCCGAAAACGGATTATGGTGCGCTGCACCATGGCGGAATCAAACTTCCATTAAGACTTTAAGCGAATACTAGCAATCGACGCCGGGCAGGGCCGGCTGCGGAGGCTCGTATGACGCGTATTGGTCGGTTGAAGTTCACCCAATTCATCCATTCGTCGACCCTGGGCCTCGCCCTCGCCCTAGTGGTAGGGGGGGCGGCCCTTCCGAACCCTGCCGACGCGCGCATGGGGCCCGGGCCCACCCTTGGCGCCCACCTTCTCGCGCAAAAAATCCGCTCGCCCCTCGATGCAGAGCCTGGAACCCGCGCCCATGCGCCGGGCAATGCCGATGTGTGCTTCGCGGCCGCCTATTCGGTTGAGCACGCGGCAGAGCTACCGAGATACATTCTCCAGGCCATCACCTTAACCGAGACCGGCCGCCGAAGTGAGGACGGCAAACGGATGGTGCCTTGGCCCTGGACCATCAACGTTGGCGGCAAAGGCTACCAATACCGCTCCAAAGCCGAGGCCGTTGCAGCAGCGCGCGGCTTTGTGCGGCAAGGCCATACCAGCATCGATGTCGGCTGCGCGCAGATCAATTTGAAGTTCCACCCCCGCGCCTTCGACAGCATGGAAGCGGCCTTCGATCCACCGACGAATCTCAGATACGCGGCGCATTTGCTCAAGGACCGCCGGGCCGACACAAAAAGCTGGCAACAAGCGCTCGCGCATTATCATAGCTATACGGCAAAGCACGGTAAGGCTTATGCGCAGAAGGTGATGATGTTCTGGGAGCAGCGCAAACGCGCGCGCGCCGCCCAGTCGGGCCAGATCGCCCAAGCGGACGCCGCGTCCCGCTGACACAAAACCGTTATCGCTCGGCCTTAGCCTCTTGTCGCAACGCAGAGGAGCGGCCGAGCATGTCTGAATTGGCAAGCAATTTCATGGGGTTAGGTGAGGCGCCAGCGTCATCGGCGCGACTCACCCCGCAAGGGCCTGGGGCCCTTCACCGCACCCTCTTTATTTCCGATTGTCACCTGGGCTCAAAAAACGCGAAAGCCACTTATTTGTTGGATTTTCTGCGCGCCAACGAGGCGGATACGCTTTACCTGGTCGGTGACATCATCGATGGGTTGCAGCTCAAGCGGTCGGGCTTTTGGGACGAAACCCATTCCGCCGTGCTGGAGGCGATCTTTCAGAAGGCCGCAAGCGGCACCCAGGTGATTTACATCCCCGGCAACCATGATGCGTGGCTGCGGACCTATGCCGGCCACCGCTGGGCCGGCATTGACATCCGGCTGGAGGACACCTTCGAGGCCGCCGATGGGCGGCGCTATTTGGTCACCCACGGGGATGCCTATGACGGGTTTTGCCAGCGCTCGAAGCTAACGGTCGCGGTCGGCGACATCGCGTACACGGCCTGCACGACGGCAAATAATTTGATCAATCGGGCGCGGCGCCGATTGGGCCGCCCCTATTGGCCCGCCACAGCCCTTTTAAAACGCCACCTCAAGGGCGCACGCGCGCTGATCGAGCGGTTTGAGGCGGGCCTGGTGGCGGAGGCCGATCGGCGCGGTGTCGATGGGGTCATTTGCGGGCATATTCACCATGCGGCCCTGCAAACCCGGGAGGGCCTTGCCTATTGCAATACAGGCGATTGGGTTGAGAGCTGCACGGCCCTTGTCGAGGATCAGGACGGGCGATTAAGGCTTGTGCACGGCACCGAGATCACCCAAATCTGGTTCACCGCCGATGCGCTTGCAAAGGCGGCCTGACCGCGCCACCAACCTGCTGCTGACGCGCTCTTCCTCGACATCACGTTAGCGACCCCAGCATGACCCAAGAGACCGACGGCTCGGATGCCCCTGCAGCATCTCACAGCCCCGACACGTCCCACATCATTCCTCCCTCTAAGCGGGCGCCAAGCGAGGTGCCCCGCTTTGCATGGCTCAAAAAAGCCCGGGAGCGGATGAAAAAACGCTGGGGCCGCAAGACCTTCAACCTCGATGCCGAGCCGATGGATTCGATCAAGGTCCTGATTGTCTCGGATGCCTGGAAACCGCAATTGAACGGCGTGGTGCGCACCCTCGATACCTTGGGCAAGCAATTGGAGGGCCTTGGCAACGAGGTTCGCTATATCACGCCCGACCTCTTTAAATCGGTCCCCCTACCGACCTATTCAGAAATTCGCTTGGCGCTCCTTCCGAACCGGAAAATGCGGAAGATCATCAATGACTTCCAGCCCGACGCCATCCACATCGCCACGGAAGGCCCCTTGGGTTGGGCCGCCCGCCGATTTTGTCTGCGACGGGATCATCCGTTTACGACGTCTTTCCACACGCGCTTCCCGGAATATGTGAATGCCCGGATCGGCCTGCCGATCGATTGGGGGTACAAGGTGCAGCGCGTGTTCCATCGCCCGGCCTCCTGCATGATGGTCACCACGCCCGCCCTGATGACAGAGCTTGAGGAACGGGGCTTTGGCAATTTGCGGATCTGGTCGCGCGGCGTTGATACGGAGCAGTTCCGGATCATGGGCAAAGATTTTCTCTCCCACTTGCCCCGCCCCATTTGGCTTTATGTGGGCCGGATCGCGGTTGAGAAGAACCTTGAATCGTTTCTCAATCTCCCCCTTGAGGGAACGAAACTGATGGTCGGGGACGGGCCGCAACTTGAGGAACTCAAACAGAAGTTTCCCGATGCGGTGTTTACCGGCGCCAAGTTCGGCGACGAGCTCGCACAGCATTATTCCGCATCCGATGTTTTTGTTTTTCCCAGCAAGACCGACACGTTCGGCCTCGTGAATGTGGAGGCGCTCGCCTGCGGGATACCGGTCGCCGCCTTTCCGGTTACCGGACCGCGCGAGATTATCGGCGAGGCGAAGGTGGGTGTCTTGAGCGAGGATCTCGAGGCGGCCTGCCGCGGCGCCCTCGGGATCGCCACGCCTGAGGAATGCCGGGCGCACGCGATGAATTTTTCATGGGAAGCCGGGACCAAGCAATTCATTCAGAACCTCGCCATCCCAGGCTTTGATGAGGCCTATTGGCTCGAAAGTGCAAATTTTCCGGATGATTTTATTTAGCCGTCCCCCGCACGACCACCTTGCCGGTGGCCTTGCGATTGGCCACATGGGCGATGGCATCCGGCACCGCATCAAGATCGAACACCTTGGAGACCAGAGGCGTTAAGGTTCTGTCTGCGAACCAATCCATCAGTATCGCAAAGGATTGGCGCAAGATGTCGGGCCGGCGCTCTTGATAGGCGGGCCAGTTAAGGCCCAATACATCGACGGTTTTGACCAACAACAGATTGGCCGGGATTTGCGGCACCGTGCCGCCTGCAAAGCCAACGGTTAGGATGCGCCCTTCAAAATTGACCGCCCGCAAACTGGCATCAAACACCTCACCGCCAATCGGATCGTAAATCACATCCGCGCCGCGCCCGTCGGTTAGGGCCTTGATGCGGACACGCAAATCCTCCTCACGGCTATTGATGCCTTCATCTGCGCCCCGGGCTTTTGCGATCTCAAGCTTTTCAGCCGTCGAAGCGGTTGCGATTACGCGGGCGCCAAGGGCCTTGCCGATTTCAACGGCTGTCAGCCCCACCCCTCCAGCCGCTCCGTGAACGACCAATGTCTCGCCAGGTTGCAGCCGCGCCTTATGCCAAAGCGCGATATGGGACGTGCCGTACACGATCGGAAATCCAGCAGCGGCCTCATCGCTCATGGTTGGCGGCACCGACTGGGCGAGCGCCGCCGAGACCAATGCCTCCTCCGCATACCCGTCATGGCGGGTGAGCGCCATGATCCGCTCGCCGATGCGAAGGCCCTCAACGCGCTCACCGAGCTCCACGATCTCCCCGCAAACCTCCGCACCCGGCCCAAACGGCAGATCCGGCTTTTCTTGATACTTACCGGCGATAATCAGACTATCGGCGAAATTAACCCCCGTCGCACGCACCCGGATCCTCACCTGGTGGGGCCCGGGGACTGGCGCCGGGACCTCATCGCACACCAAATTTTCGATGCCGCCTAAGGCGTGTACACGCCAAATTTTCATCCCCTCGCCTCCTTGGTCGTGCCCTCCGGCCGCCGCGGGCCGGGCTCGCTTGTGCAATTGCGAACAATGGCTATAGTCCTGCCGCAAAGTAGAGGCCGCCAGGACACCCTGGGCGGCCTTTTTCAGGCCTGCCGACGGACATGCCATGAGTTTACGCAACATTGCCATCATCGCCCATGTCGACCACGGCAAAACAACCCTGGTCGATCAGCTTCTCAAGCAATCGGGCTCCGTGCGCGCCAACCAAGCCATGGACGAACGGGCCCTGGATAGCAACGATTTGGAGCGCGAACGCGGGATCACGATCCTTGCGAAGGCCACCAGCGTTCAATGGCAAGACCACCAGGTAAATATCGTCGACACGCCCGGCCATGCCGACTTTGGCGGCGAGGTAGAGCGGATCTTGTCGATGGTCGATGGGGTCGTGCTGCTTGTCGATGCGGCTGAAGGGCCGATGCCGCAAACAAAATTCGTGACCGGCAAGGCCTTGAGCCTGGGGCTGCGCCCGATTGTTGTCGTCAATAAGGTGGACCGGCCCGATGCGCGCGCCGAAGCGGTTTATGAGGAGGTCTTCGATCTCTTCGCGGCGCTCGATGCGAAGGAAGACCAGCTCGATTTCCCGATCCTTTATGCCTCGGGCCGCGATGGCTGGGCCAGCGATGATCCGGACGGGGAGCGCAAAGACCTCTCACCCCTCTTCGAGGTTATCTTAGCGCATGTGCCAGAGCCCGAGCCCGTTGCCCGGGCCTCCAGCGATCATCCCTTTCGCATGCTCGTCACCACGATTGAGTCCGACCCTTTCCTTGGGCGGATCATCACCGGCCGGATCGACAGCGGCGTCATTACCCCCAATCAACCGGTCAAAGTGCTGGACCGGGAGGGCAAACCGGTCGAGCAAGGCCGCGTGACGAAAATTCTGGCGTTTCGCGGCCTACAGCGCCAGCCCATCGATGTGGGCATGGCTGGCGATATCGTCGCTTTGTCGGGCCTGCAAAAGACCACCGTGGCCCATACGGTGGGGGACCTTGCGCTCGCGCAGGCGCTGCCGGCCCAGCCCGTCGATCCGCCGACCCTGGCCATGACATTCTCAATCAACACCTCGCCCCTCGCCGGCCGGGAGGGCCAAAAGGTTCAGTCGCGGGTGGTCCGCACCCGTCTTTTTCAAGAGGCAGAAGGCAATGTCGCCCTCAAAGTCACGGAGACGGAGGACAAAGACAGTTTCGAGGTGGCGGGCCGAGGCGAATTGCAATTAAGCGTCCTCATCGAGACCATGCGGCGGGAGGGCTTTGAGCTATCGATCAGCCGGCCCCGCGTGCTCTTCCGGGAGGATCCAGAGACCGGCGAGCGGCAAGAGCCCATTGAAGAGGTGATCATCGACGTCGATGAGGAGTTTTCCGGCGTCGTCATTGAGGGCCTGGCGCGGCGCAAAGGCGATCTGGCGGATATGCGAACCGCGGCGGGCGGCAAAACGCGGCTGCGTTTCCTCTGCCCCTCCCGCGGGCTCATTGGCTATTTGGGGGAGTTCCTAACAGAGACGCGGGGGACCGGGGTGATGGCCCGATTGTTTGATTCCTATGCCCCCTATCGCGGTGAGATCGAGGGGCGACACAAAGGCGTGCTCATCTCCATGAATGACGGGGATGCGGTCGCCTATGCCCTTTGGAACCTTGAAGACCGG
>JBCDJA010000095.1:0-8086 GCA_038748465.1 Pseudomonadota bacterium | reverse complement strand
TAAGACCGTCGGGTCGGTTCGGGCCAGGCTTGCCCGCTTCGTGAGGAGACTTTCGATGGCGTCCTTTAGGTAAGGAGAATGGGGCTTTACGCGAAAAACCCGTCCATCCGGTCAAAGGCTTCGTGGATGCGCTCTTGTGGGCACGCAAAGGATAAGCGAACCCAGCGGTGACCCTCCTGCGGGTCAAAATCCTCGCCTGGCGTTAACGCCACCCCGCGCTCTTCCAGGAGGTGCTCGCAAACGGCGCGGGCCGGCTGAAACCCCTCCGGCAACCGCGCATATGCGTAAAACGCCCCGCTCGGCGCCATTACGGTCGCAAAGCCGACGGCCTCAGCGCGCGATAACAGAGCTGCCCGCGACTGGCGATAGGCCGCCACATATCCATTAAGGGTCGGCAGACAGTCGAACACGGCAAGGGCGCCGATTTGGCTGAGCGCCGGTGGGCAAATAAACAGGCTTTGGGCCAAACGCTCGACGGCGGGCACGAGATTGTCTGGAACAACCATCCAACCAAGCCGCAAACCCGGCATCGCAAAATATTTCGAGAAACTGTTGATAACAATAATGTTATCTCGAATTCCAGCGGCCGTCTCGGCTGGATGGTCGAAGGTGATTCCGTGATAAATCTCATCGGACACCAAAACCCCGCCAGCGGGCGCAATCCGGTCAGCAAGCCCGGCCAGGGTCGCTTGAGACACCATGGCGCCTGTGGGGTTAGCGGGGCTTGCCACAATCAACCCATCAAGATCGCCTGTACCGTCAAGGTCTTCGGGGCGGACGCAGAAGCCTTGCGCCTGACCGGTCCTGACGCCGACGGGCTCAAACCGAAGCGCGCGCAGAATATTCGGATAGGCGGGATACCAAGGCATCGGCAGCCCCACCCGGCCGCCAGGGCGAAAACCGGCGAGAAACGCCAGCACAAACGCCCCGGAAGAGCCCGTTGTCAGGACGACCTGGCGGGGGGAAATCGCGCTCCCATAGGTGGTCTCATAGTGGGCTGCGATTCGCTCCCTAAGCGCTGGCATGCCTAAGGCCTCGGTATAACCAGGCTCCCCATCGCGCAGGCAGCGCGCCATCGCCTCCCGCACGGGCTCAGGCGGGGAGAAGGCCGTTTGCCCGATCTCCAGATGCGTCACATGCCGGCCAGCCGCCTCAAGCGTCCGCGCCTTTACCATCACCTCAAGTGCAAGGAATGGCGCAATCTCCGGCAACGGAGGCGCAGCTTCTGTGCCGTTTCGTGCAAGCGTGGTTCCCGGATCGAGGTTCGCCATGACCTTTCCAATCGACCTTTCCTTAGCCATCTTCTCGTGAAACGGTTACGCGAGCCTTGCACGATGCGGTTGGCGCTGGACAGCCGGAACCATTGGCAAAAGACGCAGGGACCAAAAAAGACAGGGTGCCGCCATAAGACGTGGATGCCGCCCGAACAAGGAGTGCTCAATGAGTCGCCACCACCGGTCAGGACTTGCACGCAGCCCTGGGCCCCTTTGGCGCCGGAGCGCGCGCGTGTGGGTGCTTTGTGCGCTTGCCGTTGTCGTTTGGGCCCTGCCCTTGCGTGAGGCGTCGGCCGTTTCGGGCATTCGGGACGCCGAAATCGAGGCAATGCTGAGCGATTTCTCAAATCCGCTCTTCGCCGTTGCGGGATTGGAGCCGCAAGCTGTCGACATTTTTATCCTCCGTGATCAGAGCATCAACGCCTTCGTTACCCGCGGCCAACGCATGTATGTGCACACAGGCCTTATCACCGCGGCAGAAACACCCGGTGAGCTAAAAGGCGTCATCGCCCACGAGACGGGTCACATTGCCGGCGGCCACCTGGCGCGCACACAAGATGCGGTGCGCCAAGCGACCCGGCCGGTGATCATCACCTTCGGACTTGGGCTCTTGGCCGCTGTCGCGGGCGCGCCCGATGTGGGGGCCGCCGTGATGCTCGGCAGCCAGCACGTGGCCCAACGCTCGCTGCTGGCCTATAGCCGCGCGCAAGAATCGGCCGCGGATCAAGCAGCCCTGACCTACCTGGAGGCCACCGGCCAATCGGCCCAGGGGCTTTATACCTTCATGCAGAATTTCCGCGACATGGAGATCTTGAGCGCGCGCGCCCAAGATCCCTATGTGCGCTCCCACCCCCTCTCATCAGACCGCATGGCGGCGCTTGAGAACCGCATCCAGTCCTCCCCCTATCGCGATCGTGTTGACAGCGCCGCCGACCAGCAACGGCTCGACCGTGCAAAGGCAAAACTCTACGGGTTTTTGGACGAGCCCAATGTCACGCTGAGGCGATTTCCGAACTCTGATCAATCCACCGAGGCGCGCTACGCCCGGGCGGTTGCGTATTTTCGGCAACCCAATATCACCATGGCGCTCACCGAGATCGACGCGTTGATCGCGGAGGAGCCGACCAATGCGTTTTTCCATGAGCTTAAAGGCCAAATCCTCTTTGAAAGCGGCGATCCTGCCCTGTCGGTTCCTCACCACAGGCGGGCGAGCGAGTTGGCGCCGACCATGGAATTATTGCGGCTTAACCTTGCGACAGCGCTTATCGCGCAACCGGCCGCCGAAAGCCTTGCCGATCCAAATCGAGAGGCGATCGAGCACCTGGAGCGGGTCTTACAAACCGAACCCGACAACGCCTTCGCCTGGCGCCAAACCGCCATCGCCTACAGCCGGCTGGGCCTCCAGGGCGAGGCGCAATTGGCGACCGCTGAGCGATACTTTGCCATCGGACGGTTTGTCGAGGCGGCACAATTTTCAGCCCGCGCGCGCGATCAATTGCCCGAGGGCTCGCCAAGTTGGAACCGGGCGAGCGATATCCTAAACATTGCGAAACGGTATGCGGCGAGGATCCGAGCAGCGAACTGACGGGGCCGATGGGGCTCGCGTCTGCTTTGCCCTTGCGCGGCCCTCCGCCAATGCCGCTTAGGCAGCACGCCGCCCCGCCACCAAACCGCCTTGCCCCGAGGCGCCCGAAGGATCGACGCCCATGCGCTATGCATTTCTCGCCCTAGGCAGCTTGGTTGTTCTTGCCGCGGCCGCGACCCCGTTTTTGCTGATGCCGCGCGATGCCGCAGAGCCCTTTGCTCTCGCCTCCGCTGCCGACCCGGGCCAAACAGCACAAGCGCCCGATGGAGCGTCAGAGCCAGCCTCCGAAAGCCCGCAGCATGGTATGAACGAGGCCCACGCCGCCATGCCCGCCCCGTCTGAGGGGGAAACCGACCCGGTGCTCGCAACCCTCGGACTGACCCAGCCCGACCCTGAGACCGACCCGATTCGCCACTACCTCTACCAAAACCCAGAAGCGGTTTACGAGGCGCTGCAGATCTTCCGGCTTCGCCAGGAGAACCAAGAAGACGAAACCCGGATCCAATTGTTCTCGCAGATGCTGCCGAATTTTCTGACGTCAGATGGGGTTTACGTGCTTGGCCCCGAGGACGCGGATGTGACGGTCGTCGAATTCTTCGATTATCGGTGCCCGTTTTGCCGTCAGGGTTTTGAGGCGGTCATGCAACTTATCGAGAGCGATCCCTCCGTGCGGGTCGCGTTCGTTGAATATCCCGTGCTGGGCCCCCTGTCCGAGGTGGCAGCGCGCGCCAGCATCGCGGCCATGAAGCAGGGTCAATACATGCCGTTTCACCGTGCCCTGATGGAAATTGACGGGGACCTCACCGCAGAGCGTATCGATGCGATTGCCGAGGGGCTGGGCATGGACCTGGAGGCGATGCACGTGGTGATGACCCAGACGGAGACCTCAGGCGCGCTTTCGCTCAATCTGCAGATTGGCGAGGCGCTCAACATCCGTGGCACTCCAAGCTTTTTCATCGGGCGGGAATATGTAGGCGGGTTCATCGATTTCGCCGAAATGCAGGCGGTTGTCGAACGGGCCCGAGGTCCGCGCCCCGGCTAAGGTACGTCCAAGGGGACGCAACCGGAATTTGCCTCACGCCGAAACTAAATAAGACCGGCCAGGGGCGAAGAGGGATCGGCGTAGCGTTTGCGCTTCATGCGCCCAGCTTCATAAGCCAACCGGCCCGCGATGACGGCGTGCTTCATGGCGGAGGCCATGCGAATGGGGTCTTTCGCCTCAGCGATGGCGGTGTTCATCAGCACCCCATCGCAGCCGAGTTCCATGGCCACCGCCGCATCGGAGGCGGTTCCAACGCCCGCATCCACCAGCACCGGCACCTTGGCCTGTTCCACAATCAAGCGGATATTGACCGGATTTTGCACCCCAAGGCCCGAGCCAATGGGAGCGGCCAAGGGCATGATGGCGCAACACCCGATCTCCTCAAGCCGTTTGGCCAGGATGGGATCATCGCTGCAATAGACCATGACCTCGAACCCCTCCTTGATCAGCAATTCCGCTGCATGGAGGGTTTCGGTCATGTTCGGGTAGAGGGTTTTCTCATCCCCAAGCACTTCAAGCTTGACCAAACGCCAACCACCGGCCTCCCGGGCAAGCCTTAAGGTGCGCACCGCGTCTTCGCCGGTAAAGCACCCGGCGGTGTTCGGCAGATAGGTTACCTGCTCCGGATCGATAAAATCGACCAACATGGGTTTGCTCGAATCGGTCAGGTTCACGCGGCGGACAGCAACGGTCACGATCTCGGCGCCGGAGGCCTCCAATGCGGCGGCGTTTTGAGCATAATCTTTGTATTTGCCGGTGCCGATGATGAGGCGAGAGCGGAATCGCTGCCCGGCAATCTCAAACCCGTCGGCATCGGCGGGTGCGGGCGCCGTGTCGTTTGCTGTCATGACGCAATCGGCTGGTTTCAGCCGCCCCCAACGAAATGAACGATCTCAAGCCGGTCGCCCGCTTGAAGCTCGGTCTTGGGATAAAGCGATTTCGGCACAACAGCGAGGTTCCGCTCCACGGCGACCTTCTGGGGCGGCAATCCCAAGTCTTGCAGCAACGCATCGAGCGCAATGGCCTCTGGGACAAGGCGCGGCTCCCCATTGATTGAAACCGTTATCGCCCCCGATGTCGTACCGTTTTCCATGGCCACTCCATTGCCGGATGATCAAAAATCCAGCTATTGAACTCTAACGCGCAAACAACCCTGCTGCGCCCCTTAAACACCGCCAGACCTTATGCCAGAAGCATCAGACCACGCTACAGCCAGCCTGCACGTCCTCAACGGGCCCAATCTCAATCTCCTCGGCAAGCGGGAGCCGGAAATTTACGGCACGCAAACGCTTGCAGACATTCGGTCCCAATGTCTTGCACGGACCGGCGAGCTGGGCTTTGAGTGCGTGTTTCGCCAAACCAACCACGAGGGCGAACTTGTGGATTGGGTGCAGGAGGCCGGGGCCTCTGCAAAGGGGCTGGTGCTGAACGCAGCGGCCTATACCCACACATCGATTGCCCTGCGCGATGCCCTCGCCGCCCTCAAGATCCCCCTCATCGAGGTGCATTTGTCCAACATTTATGCCCGCGAACGGTTTCGCCACCGCTCCCATGTGTCGCCATTCGCAGATGGGATTTTGTGCGGTTTTGGCGCGTCTGGCTATCTGATGGCCCTTGACGCAATGACGCGGCTGATCTCCGAGCGAGCAGCCATTGAACCGGCCACGGTGTAAAACACCTGCCCGGCAGGAGAACGGAAGCGACGAACACGATGAAAAAAGCAGATGTTGAGTCCATCGTCGGCGACCTCGCCGCGTTGCTTGAAGAGCATAGCCTTCACGAGATTGAGGTGGAGGCGAATGATTTGCGGGTCAAAGTGGCCCGGCACCCGGCCCCGCTTGTGGCATCGGCGCCGGCAGCCGCGCCCCAGCCGGCGGCAGGATCGCCATCACCGGGCCAGAGCGCCGACACGGACGAGCCCGGCGGCTTTGAGAGCCATCCGGGGGCTGTGCCCTCGCCCATGGTTGGGACTGTCTATGTCTCGCCCGAGCCTGGCGCGCCCGCCTTTGTGAAAGTCGGCGACCGGGTAGAAGAGGGCGATACGCTTCTCATCGTCGAGGCCATGAAGACGATGAATTACATTCCCGCACCGCGCGGCGGCACCATCGCGCGCATCCTTGTGCAAAACGCCCAGCCTATCGAATTCGGCGAACCGCTCGTCATCATCGAATAGGCGGGCCAGGGGATGTTCAAAAAGATTCTCATCGCGAACCGGGGCGAGATCGCCCTTCGCATCCATCGGGCCTGCCACGAACTTGGGATCCAGACCGTGGCCGTGCACTCGACCGCCGATGCTGATGCCATGCACGTTCAGCTTGCTGATGAAAGCGTTTGCATCGGCCCTCCAGCAGCCGCCGAAAGCTATCTCAACATCCCCTCGCTCATCACCGCCTGCGAGATCACCGGCGCCGAGGCCGTGCATCCGGGCTATGGGTTCCTCTCAGAAAACGCCCGCTTCGCTGAAATCGTCGAAGAGCATGACATTGTCTTTATCGGCCCGACCCCGGAGCAGATCGTGACAATGGGCGATAAAATCATGGCCAAACAGACCATGAAGGAAACGGGTGTCCCCGTCGTCCCGGGCTCAGAGGGGGGCATTACGGACGAAACCGAGGCCCTTAAGGTCGCAAACGATATTGGCTATCCGGTGCTGGTCAAGGCGGCCGCAGGCGGCGGCGGGCGCGGCATGAAGGTCGCCGAAAGCGCCGATGACCTTGTGCAGGCACTCAATGCCGCCCGCAAAGAAGCCGAAGCCGCGTTCGGCAGCGGGGTCGTTTATCTTGAAAAATATCTCGGCCGCCCCCGCCATATCGAAATCCAAGTCCTGGCCGATGGCCGCGGCAATGTTGTCCATCTCGGCGAGCGCGACTGCTCGCTGCAGCGCCGCCACCAAAAGGTCCTGGAGGAAGCCCTCTCCCCGGCGCTCGATGAGGCCGGCAGGCAAGCCATTGGGACGCGGGTCGTGGATGCCATGAAACGCTTTGGCTATCGCGGCGTCGGCACCATCGAATTTCTTTGGGAGGACGGGCAGTTCTATTTCATCGAAATGAACACCCGGCTTCAGGTGGAGCACCCGGTGACCGAGTTGATCACGGGCCTTGATTTGGTGCGCGAACAAATTCGCATTGCCGCCGGCGAGCGCCTCGGCTTCGATCAGGACGCGGTCACGTTTAAAGGGCACGCGATCGAATGCCGGTTGAATGCGGAGGATCCTAAAACCTTCGCGCCCCGTCCCGGCACCATCACAAATTTCCACGCACCAGGGGGGCCGGGGGTGCGGCTCGATTCGGCGATTTATCAGGGATACCGGGTCCCGCCCTATTACGACAGCTTGATCGGTAAGCTGATCGTCCATGATGAGACGCGAGAGCGGTGCTTGCGCCGGCTCGAGCGCGCCCTTGACGAGCTTGTCATTGAAGGAGTGGAAACGACCCTGCCGCTTTTCCGCTCGCTATTGGGCGCCAGCGATTTTCAGGCCGGAGCTTACGACATCCATTGGCTCGAGAAATTCGTGGACCAGCTCGATTTCGACTGACCCATGCAAGATCTGTCCCCTGAGATAGTGCTGGTCGCCTATGCCTCTGGGTGCTTTCCCATGGCCGACTCGGCCTCGGCTGATCACATCCATTGGGTTGAGCCGATCATGCGCGGCATCTTCCCGCTCAGCGGGTTTCACATTCCGCGCCGGCTCAAGAAAACCATCCGACAACAACCTTTTTCCGTATCGATCGACACGGATTTCGAGGGGACGATGCGCGAATGCGCGCGCGCCCGCCCCGACCGCCCATCGACCTGGATCAACGGAACGATCCTCAAGGCCTATAGCGACCTGCACCGGTTTGGGCATGCGCATTCGGTGGAGTGCCGCCAGGGCGACACCTTCGTCGGCGGCCTTTACGGGGTGAGCCTCGGCCGTGCGTTCTTTGGTGAAAGCATGGTCTCCTACGCCACCGATGCCAGCAAAATCGCCCTCACCTATCTCGTGGCGCGCCTTCGGATCGGGGGGTATGAGTTGCTCGATGCGCAATTCATGACCCCGCATCTCCAGCAATTTGGCGCGATGGAGATCTCCCAGATCGAGTATTTGGAAAAACTTGAAAAGGCGGTAGACGCCAGCCGTCCGCCTGCAGACTTGTACCGGCTATCGGCCGAGGCATCGCCCGAGGCCATTTTGCAGTCGATCAG
>JBCDJA010000094.1:0-8137 GCA_038748465.1 Pseudomonadota bacterium | reverse complement strand
TGGTTTTGGGACCCGGTTGAAAACGCCTCCCTGTTACCGTGGCTGGCTGGCACGGCGCTCTTGCATTCGGCCATTGTGGTTGAGAAGCGCGAAACCCTGAAGGTTTGGACGATCCTATTGGCGATCCTTGCCTTCTCCTTGAGTTTGGTTGGCACATTTATCGTCCGGTCGGGCTTGCTTACCTCGGTGCATGCCTTTGCCCTCGACCCCGAGCGCGGGCTTTTCATTCTCGGTATTCTGATCGTCACAATCGGTGGCTCGCTGACTTTATTTGCCTGGCGCGCGCCCTCCTTCTCCCATGGGCGCGTGTTTGCCCCGATCAGCCGGGAAAGCGCGCTTATCTTGAACAATCTTTTGCTCACCGTGTCCTGCGCCGCGGTGCTGTTGGGCACGCTCTATCCGCTCTTTGTCGAGGCGCTGACCGGCAATATGCTGTCTGTGGGTCCGCCTTACTTTAACCTCACCTTCGGGCCGTTGATGCTCCCCCTGCTGATCGCTATGCCGTTCGGCCCCATCCTCGCCTGGAAGCGCGGCGACCTTGGCGGGGTGATGCAGCGCCTTGCGCTTGCTGGCGGGCTGGCCCTCGCCGGCGCGTTGATCGTTTATGTTCTGACGGCAGACGGACCGGTCTTGGCGGTGATTGGCATTGGGCTAGGCATTTGGCTCGTCGTTGGGGCGGCAACCGAAATTGCGTTGCGCATCAAGCTGTTTCAGGGGCCCTGGCAAACCAGTCTTGCCCGGGCAAAGGGGCTTGCGCGATCGGTGTACGGGACCATGCTTGCCCATGCGGGCGTGGGCATTCTCGTGCTCGGCATCACCGGCATTACGGCCTGGCGGTCTGAGAGCTTCACCGTCATGCAGCTCGGCGAAACAAAGCCGATCGGGCCCTACACCATTTCCTTCGATACCATGGAGCAATCGGACCGGGATAATTTCCGCGCCGAGGTCGGCTCCTTTACGGTGATGCGAGAGGGCCGCGAGGTGGGCCGGCTTGACAGCGAGAAGCGGTTTTATTGGACCGTCCGTCAACCGACGACCGAGGTTGGGTTGCACAAAACCGTCTGGGGCGATCTTTATGTTGTGCTCGGCGACAGTCAGCCGGACCGGGCAGACGCTTTCGTCGTCAGGGCCTATTACAATCCGCTCGCGAATTGGATCTGGGTTGGGTCCTTCATTATGGCGATCGGAGGTGTTTTATCCCTTACGGATCGTCGTCTGAGGGTAGGGGCGCCGGCCAAACGACGCCGCGCCGCGCCGGCGCAACCGGCGGAGGTGCCGGCCGAATGACGCGCCTTGCTTGCCTTTTCCTCTCCCTCATGATGATCGCTGCCCCGGCATGGACCGCCGAGCCCGATGAAATCCTCGACGATCCCGCCCTGGAAGAACGCGCCCGGGCGATCAGCAAGGGCCTGCGCTGCTTGGTCTGCCAGAACGAATCCATCGATGAGAGCAATGCGCCGCTGGCCAAGGATTTGCGCCTCCTTGTGCGCGAGCGCTTGGTGGCGGGCGACACCGACGGGGAGGTAACGGCCTTTGTGGTGTCCCGCTATGGCGACTTTGTCTTGCTGAAACCTCCTGTCAAACCGTCGACCTATCTGCTCTGGGCCGGCCCTTTTTTGCTTTTGCTGCTCGGGGGTGTGGGGGCTGCGGTGTTTATCCGCGCCAGTCGGCTTGCTCCGGCAGCGACAGGAGAGGCGCTGTCTGACGAGGACGAGCGCCGGCTCAAAACGCTCCTGTCCCAGGACGATGACGGCTAAGCCGTCTCAAGAGCCGTCTCACCAGAACGTGCTTTGCCTGAGCGGCTCGGCGTGGTGATCTTGGGGAGGGAAGGGCCAAGGGCAGGAGAACATCGATGGCGCAGCACTCAGATAAGGTCGTCTTTACCGGAAGCCAGGGGGTGGACCTTGCGGGCCGGCTTGAGCGCCGGGCGGGGCCCATCAAAGCCTATGCTTTGTTCGCCCACTGTTTTTCTTGCTCAAAAGATGTGTTTGCGCCAAACCGCATTGCCAAACGGTTGGCGGCGCTGGGCTATGCCGTGCTGCGATTTGACTTTACGGGCCTTGGCAAAAGCGACGGGGATTTCGCCAACACCAATTTCTCCTCAAATGTTGAGGACCTCATCGCCGCGGCAGAATTTCTCAGCGCCACCTATGAGGCACCGAAGCTCCTGGTGGGCCATTCCCTGGGCGGTGCTGCCGTGTTGGTTGCCGCCCCTCAGCTGCCCTCGGTACGCGCAGTGGCGACCATCGCCGCCCCCGCGGACGCGGCCCATGTGGCCCATAATTTCGAAGAATGGATCGAGGCCATCGAGAAAGACGGCGAGGCGGAGGTTTCCCTCGCCGGACGGCCGTTCAAAATCAAACGGCAATTTTTGGAAAACATCCGCAATCAGAATGTCGAAGAAGCGACCCGGGATTTCAAAGGCGCCACTTTGTTTTTTCATTCCCCGACAGATGAAACCGTCGGCATCGATAACGCCACGCGGCTCTTTGTTGCCGCGCGCCACCCCAAAAGCTTCGTTGGCCTTGAAGGCGCGGACCATTTGTTGACCCGGCCGGAGGATGCCGCGCATGTGGCCAATACGCTCGCAGCCTGGGCAGCACGCTATTTGCCGGACGACCCGATGCAGCCCATCCCAAAGGCCGAGCCCGGAACCATTGTCGTCCAGGAGACGGGGTTTGGTCAGTATCAAAACGTTGTCGTGGATGGTGAGCACGTCTTTTTTGTCGACGAGCCCGTGAGCCTTGGAGGCGATGATAGCGCGCCGGGCCCCACCCGCCTTGTGGCAGCGGCCCTCGGCGCTTGCACCAGCATGACCATGCGGATGTATGCAGAGCGCAAAGGATTTGATGTCGACCCGATTACGGTTCGGGTGGTCCATGACAAGCACGTCGAGGGGGAGGGCGGCGATAAACGGGAGGTCGATCGCTTCGAGCGCCGGATTTCCTTAAGCGGACGACTGTCGGAGGAGGATCGCGCCCGGATCCTTGCCATCGCCGAGCGGTGCCCCGTCCACCGGACGCTGTCTCGGGCCAACGAGATCCAGACGATCATCGAGCCGTGAAGGGCCTCTCATCCCCTGGCACCCCCGACCTAACATGACCGATCGTTCATGTTTTGGACATGTTTGCGTAAGGCGCCATCGCGGACACTGCATGGAGGTGACGACACAAACGACCTGTCGGTTCGGTGATCGCTGGTCGCATTCGGCGCCTACACCCTGGCTATTCCGATCTAGCCCCGTTTCGATCGGATGGCGGAACCGCCGGCGGCGATCGTCCTCATCCCCCCGTATTGCCGTCGGCGTTCCGTTCCATGGCCGCTGGCCACCCCTTCGCTCCTGGGGGCCCCGCGGGGCAGGGCCTGCTTGCAATGTCTCGTGCAGTTGGGGAGCCCTGTGCTACACTGAGCCTGAAAGGACGGGCGGCGATGCGTATTCTCGTTGTCGAAGACGATCTTGAGGCGGCTGGCTTCCTCCTTAAGGGATTTAAGGAGAAGGATTATCTCGTCGACCATGCTGCCGACGGCGATGAGGGCCTAACCCTCGCCCTGGGCTGCGACTATGATGTCATCCTCGCCGATCGGATGTTGCCCAAGCGCGATGGCCTGTCCTTAATTCATGCGCTGCGGGAGCAGGGCGATCACACCCCGATCCTGATTATGAGTGCCCTTGGCGAGGTGGATGACCGGGTGATGGGGCTTAAAGCCGGCGGCGATGATTATCTCGTCAAGCCTTATGCGTTTTCCGAGCTTTTGGCCCGCGTCGAGGCGCTGGTGCGCCGGCATCAACCCAATCCCGTTCGCACGCGCTTTAAGGTGGCGGACCTGGAGCTCGATCTTCTCTCGCGCAAAGTCTCGCGTGCCGGACAATCGATCGACTTGCAGCCCCGGGAATTCCGTCTGCTTGAGTTTCTCATGCGCCACGAAGGCCAGGTCGTGACGCGCACAATGCTGCTTGAGAATGTTTGGGAATACCACTTCGATCCGCAGACCAACGTGATCGACGTGCATATTTCGCGGCTTCGCTCGAAGATCGACAAAACCTTCGACACGCCGCTTTTGCATACCGTCCGGGGGGCCGGCTATTCACTTCGTTCCGTGGATTAGGGTTTTAAACACCGTCACATTTAGGCGGACCCTTTATTTTCTTCTCCTCTTCGCGGTGATCGTCCTTGGCATGTTCTGGCTTGTCAGCAAGGCGACCGGCCGTGTGCTGAATCAGCAATCGGAGCAAACCCTGGTTGCTGAATTTGACGGTCTTGCCGAGGTGTTTTCCCAAGGTGGCCTTCCAAGCCTGGTACAGACCGTGTCTGACCGGTCCCGCCGCTACCCTGAGCGGCTCTACCTTCTCATCGCGCCCGATGGCAGCCTCATCGCCGGCAATCTAACGCGGCGTCCGGTCAATCCGGATGCGGCGGAAACCTTTTTCTCTTTTGCCTATGACACCCTCTTAGATGGAGAGTTTTTGACCCAAGAGGCCCTGGGCGCCGAAATTTCCATCGGCGACACCTATCGCCTGTTTATTGGGCGCAACATCTATGAGCAGCGCCGCCTCGAACGGCTTATCGTGGGGGCGCTTTTTCTCTGTCTGTTCGTCACGTTGTTCTTCGGGGTTCTCGTGGCGATCATGATCAGCTTTGGGCTGATTGAACGGATTGAGCGGATCAATCAGGCCTGTACGGATATAATGTCAGGCAATTTATCGCGCCGGATAAACGTCGAGGATGGCAAGGATGAGCTTGACCAACTGGCCAGGCAGGTGAATGCCATGCTCGATCGGATTGAGGGATTGATGTTTGGGATGCGCCGGTTCACCGACAATGTCGCCCACGAATTGCGCAACCCGCTCAACCGCATCCGCAACCGCCTCGAGGTGACGCTCGCCAATCCGCGTGCGGCCGACGACTACCAGGCCACGCTGGAGGCAAGCCTTCGCGAGACGGATTATCTGATTAAGACCTTTAACGCCTTGCTGAGCATCGCCCAGGCTGAGGCGGGTGCCTTGCGCGAAAGCATGGACCGGATTGACCTCGGGGAGCTCGTTATTGACGTGTGCGATCTTTATGAGCCCCTCGCGGAAGAAAAGGGCCTTACCTTCGATTGCGCGGTGGAAGGCGGGCTGATTGTCAACGGCAATCGGGAAATGCTTGCCCAGGCGGCGGCCAATCTCATCGACAATGCAATCAAATACACGCCGCGGGATGGTCAGGTTCAGGTCACTGTCGGGCGACAAAAAAAATCGATCGACCCGGGGCGTCCGGCTCTGCCCTGACCGTGCGCGACACCGGGCCCGGGATTGCCCGGCACGATCGGGACCGTGTGTTCGACCGGTTTGTGCGCCTCGATGACGCGCGCTCTGAAAAGGGGGCGGGGCTTGGCCTTAGCCTCGTTTCAGCGATTGCTGGGCTTCACGATGCGCGGATTGTGCTCAACGACAATCCCTCCGCACAGGGTCGGCCTGGCTTGCGCGTCACGTTGATCTTTCGCGCCCCCCGCGATTAGCCAGCGCCAAAGCCAGATTCCGGGCAAATTGATTCGGTTTCATCCGCGCGCCGAGCGCCACGGCATGCGCTTATGGAAATGTCAGAGCAAAAATTTCAGGCAAAGCGGCCTTATTTGCCGCCATTTTGAAGGCATTCAGGGGCTCGAAGGCCCAAATCGCGCAAAATAAGCGGTGTTTGGGCCACATCAGCCTTGAAAAACCAGCGTCAATGCGGAAATTGGGATTTGTGGAAAGACATTAGTCAGCTTTTCACCTGTAGTGTTGCGGCGGCCGAGTGGTTAGGCCCAGTTCGGAACAATCGGGACATCCCCCAAGCGAAGCTAGCGAGGACTTATCCATGAGCAAATCCGCATTCGTCGAACGCGTTGCCAAGAAGGGCAATATGAGTAAAGCCGAAGCCAAACGGGTCGTTGAACTCGTCCTTGGCGAGGTGGAAACCGGCATCAAGCAAGCCAAAAAAGACGGTAAGTATTCCATTGGGACATTCGGCACATTCACGGTTGCCAAGCGTCCGGCCCGCACGGGGCGCAATCCGCGCACGGGCGAACAGATCAAAATCAAGTCGTCGAAGACCCTGCGGTTCCGTCCGTCGACCAACTTGAAAAAAGCTGCGGGCATCTCAAAGTAAGCTCGCCGCATCTCGATCCCACAAGGCCTGCCGATGCGTTGCGCGGCGGGCCTTGTTTTTTTCCGGGCCCTGCGTGCTTTAATTTGTTGGGGCGCGCCAATCGGGTAGAGATGGGGCCAAGAGCCGGCCCCGTCGGGTAACGAAGCAAGCGGGTAAGCCAAGCCAAGCAAAGCGAGCGGGCAAGCCGAGCAATCAAGGCACCTCACTAGGACGGGCCAAAAAAGGCGAAGACGAATGAAGCTCGAGGCCTCTTCGATGCGCCCAAACCCCGCCGACACCTAAGACCGATACCGGACACCCTGGGAAAGACGAGACGGCACATGGCCGGGCGCACCCTAAAAGCCTTACTAACCGCAGCACCCGTCGTTCACGATGCAGAGCGTGCCGCCGCCGGGTGGGAGACCTGGGCTGAAAGCCTGGCGGAGGATGCGAGCGGACTGCGCAAAGTGAGAGCGCTGAAACGCCATCCCAAGGCCTTCGCGCTCTTTAACGGTCTCTTCAGTACCAGTCCGTATCTGACGCGGCTGGTGCGGCGATTTCCCTTGGCGGCGCTCGCCTTTACGGAGGGCGCGCCCGACGTCAGCCTCGACCGTCTGATGGCGTCTCTTCGCGCCAACTTTGCAACACCCCTGACAACAGCCGATGCCAAACGGGCGCTGCGCCAGACCAAAGCCCAGGTCCACCTGTTGACGGCCCTTGCCGATCTCGGCGGTGTGTGGCCGCTCGAACGGGTGACAGGGGCCCTGACCCGGCTTGCCGATGGGTGCCTTGCGGTTTCGATCCGGCATCTGTTCACCGAGGCGCTTGAGCGCGGCGAGATCGTGCCCCGCGGCGGGGCAGCACCGGAACTGGGCGCCGGTCTTGCCGTGATTGCGATGGGCAAATACGGCGCCGGCGAGCTCAACTATTCAAGCGACATCGACATCTGCGTTTATTTCGACGCCGACACATTCCCCGCCCGTGATGAGGCAGAGGCGAAGGCGGTTGCTGTGCGGATGACCCGCGGCCTCGTCTCGCTGATGCAGGACACCACAGAGGATGGATATGTCTTTCGCACCGATCTCCGACTGCGACCGGACCCCGGAGCGACGGCGCTCGCCCTCTCCATGGACGCGGCCGAGCTCTATTACGAAACCATGGGGCAGAATTGGGAACGGGCGGCCCTGATTAAAGCCCGCGCCTGCGCTGGCGATCGCGTGGCGGGTGCGGCGTTTCTCGCCCGTCTCAAACCGTTTATCTGGCGCCGATACCTCGATTACACAGCGCTGCAAGATATCCACGCGATCAAGCGGCAAATCCATGCCCACAAAGGGTTCACCGAGATCGACGTCGCCGGCCACAATGTGAAACTGGGCATGGGCGGTATCCGTGAAATCGAGTTCTTTGTGCAGACCCAGCAATTGATCATGGGCGGCCGGGATCATGCGCTCCGTATCATGACAACGATTGGCGGTCTGCAGGCCCTGGCGGGGCGCGGTCTTGTGGAGGGGGAGACGGCAGAGAGTCTGGCTGGGGCCTATCGGTTTCTGCGCCAGCTCGAGCACCGGCTGCAAATGATCGAAGATGCGCAAACCCATACCCTGCCCGAAGATGAGGAGGGCCTTTTAAGGGTGGCCCGCCTCATGGGCATGCAGTCCCTTGCAGACTTCAAGGCGCAAACCGAACGCACTTTGCGTGATGTCAATCGGCATTATGCGGAGCTTTTCGACGAGGAGACAGGTGAGGCGCCCGAGATCCTTGGCAATCTGGTGTTTACCGGTGTGGAGGATGATCCGGCGACGCTTGAGACGCTGGTCGGCCTTGGCTTTGAGGAACCGCAAAGGGTTTCAGAAATCATCCGAGGCTGGCACCGGGGCCATATTCGGGCCACCCGCACAGAGCGGGCACGGGCCCTCCTCACCCGTCTCATTCCGCCATTCCTGACGGCCATTGCCCGGACCGGGAATGCCGATTTGGCGTTCGCCCAATTTGATCGATTTTTGTCGGCATTGCCGGGCGGCGTGCAG
>JBCDJA010000093.1:0-8203 GCA_038748465.1 Pseudomonadota bacterium | reverse complement strand
GGCTTCGCCAAGGGCTGGTGTGCCAGGAGGCACTTGCCAAGGGCGATGGTCGCTTTGGGGCGAGTTTCTACGCCGGCAAACTCAAAACCATGGATTTCTTCTTCCGCTATGAACTACCCAAGATCCATCATTGGTCGGCCCTTCTTGAGCGGATCGACACGACCTGTCACGATATGAGCACTGATGAATTCTGATTTCGGTGTCGACCCTGCCCTATTTGACCTGCCGGCACCCCACCTTTGGGCTGTTGAGGTGCCTGCTGAGGCCATCGACAATTACGGTCACGTCAATAATACAGTCTACATAACATGGCTCGACCAATGCGCTTGGGACCATTCCCGTGCGGTTGGCCTCACCAAAGAAGACTGCGATGGCCTCGATCGGGGGATGGCCGTGCTGCGCTCGCAGTTTAATTACCTGCGGCCGGCCTTTGAGGGCGACACGGTCGTGACGGCTACCTGGATCATCGAAAACGATGGAAGGCTGCGGTGCGCCCGCCGCTTCCAGATCCTTCGCCCGAGCGACGGGGCGACATTGCTCAGAGGGCGGATCGACTTCTTCTGCCTTGAAATTTCCACCGGCAGGCCAACCCGCCTGCCCCCGCTCTTCATGGAACGATATGGGGTCATCCCGGAGGTGGCCGAGGCCATGGCGCGCGAGCCCTTGGCCTTTATGCCAGGGCTTGACCAAAAGCTCGTCAAACGGCTCGATGCCGACCTGCGATAACGACGGGGGGCGGGGTGGAAGTTATTTGGATCACCGGGGCGGGGAGCGGCCTTGGACAGCACCTCGTGGGCGCAGCCCTCAAACGTGGGCACAAAGTGCTGGCGAGCGACCTTGACATGACGTCGCTGGAAGCTGCGCGTGAGGCAGGTTTTTGGGGCAGCCGCGCGGTCACTACGGCCTGCGATGTGCGCGATGAAAATGCCTGGGAGCGGGCCCTCGATGAGGCCCTTGTGGCCTTCGGCTCGGTTGACCGGCTGTTCAACGTCGCCGGTGTGCTCAAGCCCGGATACCTCATCGACACCAGCGAGGCCGATTATCGCTTCCATTACGACGTGAATGTGCTTGGCGCGCTCACCGGCGCCCGGCTCGTTGGCCGGCATATGAGCCAGCAAGCCCCAAAAGACGGCTACCGGGGGCACATCATCAACATTGCCTCCATGGCGGGCCTGGTGCCAGTGCCCGGCCTTGGGCTTTATTCGAGCACGAAATTTGCCATCCGGGCTCTCTCGATCACCCTGTCCCATGAGCTGAAAGACAAGCAGATTGCCGTGACCGCCGTGTGCCCGGACGCGATCGACACCCCAATGTTGACCCTGCAAGAGGACTATGACGAGGCGGCGATTGCGTTTTCCAGCAAGAAGCCGCTGACGGTTGCCGATTTGGAGCGCGGTCTTTTCGGCCCCGTGCTGACAAAGCGACCGGTTGAATATACGATCCCCCAGTCAAGAGCTGTGCTGTCGAAGGTCGGGAACGTGTTTCCGGCGCTCCACCTCAGGCTCTTCGATCGCTTTATTCAAACGGGCCGGCGCAATCAGGCTCGGGTGCGTTCCACATCGCCTCGGGACGCGTAAAACAACAATAAGGGAAGGCCCTGCCCCGTGTCCGAGCCCCAATCGGGCCGACCGCTCAGCCCCCAAGCGGCATGGAGCGTTGTCGGCGTCCTGTTCGTTGCCTACGTCTTCTCGTTTCTCGACCGGCAGATCCTGTCGCTGCTTGTTGAGCCGATCCAGACCGATCTGGGGCTTTCCGACAGCCAGATGGGCTTGTTGCACGGCTTTACCTTCGCAATCTTTTTCGCGATTGCCGGTGTGCCGCTCGCCTGGGCGATCGACAATGGGGACCGTAGGCGGATTATCGCCGCCGGCATCGCCTTTTGGAGCATCGCAACGGCGCTTTGCGGGTTTGCAAGTCGGTTTTGGCACCTCTTCGTTGCTAGCATTGGCGTTGCTGTCGGCGAGGCGGTTTTGCTCCCGGGCATGTCCTCGATTATCGGCGACAGTTTCCCGCCGGAGCGCCGGGGCATTGCGACCGCCGTCTTCTCCCTGGGGATTGCTGCAGGCGGGGGGCTGGCGCTCTTTATGGGCGGGGTCGCGATCGGCGCTTTGGACAATGTCAACTTCGCGCCCTTTGGCGGCGAGCCCTTTGCGACATGGCAGCTGGTGTTTCTTGTGGTCGGATTGCCGGGCCTCCTCGCGGCTCTTGCGGTCTTCCTTTCGCCGATCCCGACGCGGCCCAAAAAGACGTCCTCCAAGGACACCCACGGCTTTCGCGAAACGATCAAATTTTTCTCTGCACACAGACAGACCTTTACCCTGCACTTTCTTGGGATCGGGTTTGCAAGCATGGTTGGCTATGGCAACGCCTTCTGGGTGCCGACCTATTTTTCGCGGCTGCATGGATGGGAAGCTGACCAGATCGGCATTGTCTTCGGCCTGTTTAATGTGGTCTTGGGCGTTCCCGGACTGCTGCTGGCCGGCTACCTTGCCGACAAGCAGGTGGCCAAAGGACATGTGGACGGCAAATTGCGCGTTGCGTTAACCGGCGCCGCCTTTATGTCTATTCCTGGGATTGTCATGGCGCTTGCCAGCAATTTGACGATCGTGCTGGTAGCCTTGGGCCTGCACACCTTCTTCCTTTTCACCATTATGGGGGTGGCCATGGCCGCCATGCAGGATGCAGCGCCCCCCCATCTGCGCGGCCAGGCGACAGCCGTCTATTCCGGTGTGCTCAATCTCATCGGCCTGGGCATGGGGCCGCTGCTGATCGGCCTCCTGACCGATCATGTTTATGGCGCGCCGGACAGGATTGGCTTTTCGATCGCCACCTGCACCGCCATTGGCGGGGTGCTGTCCGTTTTGTGCTGGCTGCGGGCGCTTAGACCGTTCCGGGAGACGGTTCAATCGCTCCAGACGGGAGAATCTGCGGGCCCGGCGCCATCGCCTGCGCCTACAGGGCCTATGACAGCCCCACAACCCGCGCTAGCCTCAGAAGATAAGACCGCACACCCAATACGCGGTCAAACACAGGAAGAGGAGACACCCGATGGCAAACCCCGCCCCTAACGGTTCATCGCCCCTTGCCGGCTTTACCGTGGCACCAGAAGACCTTGAAACGCCCGTGACCGACCTTGTCCGCCCCGAATGCGTGGTCGCCGAACCCGATGGGACCTTGTGGATCTCCGATGCGCGCGGTGGCCTCACCCACGTGGCGCCGGGCGCCAAGACGGGCAAAACCATCGGCAGCCTAACGGGCGAGCCAAATGGCTTTTCGATGCTCGAAGACGGCTCATTTTGTATCGCCAATATCGGGTCGGGCGAGTTTGTGCGCCTGCATCGTGATGGCCGCCACGACGTGATGCTCAGCCATTTGCCCGACGGCACACCGCTGGGCTCGCCCAATTACGCCTATGTTGAGAAATCCGGCCGCATCTGGGCATCGCTCTCAACACGGCTTCATCCGTGGGCCGAGCGCCTGTCAAACCCTGTTAAGGACGGGCACATTCTGCGCATCGAAAACGGTGAAACCCATGTGGTTGTCGATGATATCGACTTTACCAACGAGGTTCGCCCCAACAATGATGGCAGCTATCTTTATGCGGCAGAAACGCTGGCATGTGGTCTTGCACGGTACAAGATCAACGCCGATGGATCACTCGGCCCACAGGAGAAGGTTGTCCTTAACAGTCTTGGTCCGGCCGATTTCGTCGATGGTTTCTGCTTTGATGCAGACGGCAATATCTGGATCACGCTTGTGACCCGCAACGGCATCCTAGTCAAAATTACGGACGGCAGCGAGCAGATGATTTTGGAAGATCCGCATCCGGAGGGGTATCCCGCCTTCGTCAAGGCTTATGAGGCCGGCGACCTTCAGCTTGAGCACTTCCACCATTGCATCGGCAAAACGATCGGGCTCTTGGCCAGCGTCAATTTCGGCGGGCCTGATCTGAAGACCGTCTATATTGGCACCCTGGGGTCAGATCGGTTGTTCACGTTCCGCTCGCCCATCGCCGGCATGGCCATGCCGCACTGGGCCTAATCGCCCGTCGTTCGCCGCAGACGACAATCCGCGGGCGAACTTGTTCCGGACAGCAAAAAGGCAGGGTCCTAAACCCCTGCCTTTTCGCATTTCAGTCCAGCGTGTCGAAGGTGGCTTATTCTTGGCCAGGAACTTTCGGCAGTTCGCCTTCTTCGATTTGCTCAACCACGCCCTCGACAGCTTCTTCAACAGCGGTCTCAGCTTCTTCGGTGGCGTCCTCGACAGCGCCTTCAACGGCACCCTCAACAGCGGTTTCAGCCTCCTCGGTAGCCCCTTCAACCGCGCCTTCGACAGCTGTTTCAGCGTCTTCAGCAGCGCCTTCAACGGCCTCTTCAACAGTTCCAGCGGGTTCTTCCACAGCTTCTTCGCCGCCACCGGTAACCGCATCAACGGCATCGTCGGTCATCTCACCAACCGCTTCACCGGCATCTTGGAGAACCTCGCCAGCACCCTCAACGGCCTCTTCGGTCGCTTCGATGGCATTATCGATGGTCTCGCCCACCGCTTCACCGGTGGTTTGATCGCCCTCGCCGCAGGCGGTAAGCCCAAGGCCAAGAAGGCTGGCAAACACTATGCCCATGGTCGTTTTCGTCATCAGGTAACCCCTTCGTTCGACATCCCCGCGACGCGGGATCGAGCCCACGGCGCTCCAGAGTAGGTAAAGGGGGCTAGTCTATTTTGCCATAAGCTCGAAGAGACCTTTCTGTGATCTTTGTGCCGAAAAAGCCGGCACCCAGCCCTCCAAGGCTCACGCCCGCTCAGGCGGCGCGGATGCTCTTCACGAAGTCATCGATCGTCTCTGACAGGGTTTTCGACTGCTCAGCCAGGGTTTCGACGCTGTCGATGACAGTCGTTGCCGATGTCCTCGATTGGCTTGCCGCCTCGCTGACGCTGCCGATGCTGTCGGCTATTTGACGGCTGCCTTGGGAGACCAATTGCGCGCTGTGGGCGATCTCGCCGGTGGCTGCGTTTTGCTCCTCAACGGCAGTCGCGATGGCTTGCACCACGTGAGAGATGTTGGAAATGGAACCCACGACATCGCCGATAACTGTCGAAACGTCCCCGGAAACCTGCTGGATTGCCTCGATTTGCTCGGCGATGTCGACGGTGGCTTTCGCGGTCTGCCCGGCGAGGGTTTTCACCTCCGAGGCGACAACGGCAAAGCCCCGGCCGGCCTCGCCCGCTCGCGCGGCCTCGATTGTGGCATTGAGCGCGAGCAGGTTCGTCTGCTCTGCGATATCGGTGATCAGGGAGACAACCTCACCGATTTTGCGCGCCGCTTCCGACAGGCTGTTGACGGTCGCGGCCGCAGAATCGACTTGGGCATGGGTGTCGGTGGCGGTTTTGGAGGCCGCAGCGACCTGGCGGCTGATTTCCTGAATGGACGCCGACATCTCCTCGGTCGAGGCGGCCACCGCCTGCACATCCTCCACCGTTTTGTCGGTCGTATCGGCGACAATCGTCGACCGATCGGCGGTCACGTCAGCGGCCGATACCATCTTTTTGCCGGTTTGTTGCATGTCCGAGACCGCTTGATCGAGTGCCGAGACCACGCCGCCGACGGTGCTTTCGAGTGAGGCGGCCATCTCCAATCGGTTTTGGCGCTGCTTCGCGGCAGCTTGGGCTTCAGCGTCGCGTTGCTCGTCTTCCATTTGACGCATGCGCAGGCCGTTTTCCTTAAAGACCTGAACGGCCTTGGCGATTGTTCCGATCTCATCGCCCCGCTCGCAATGGGGAACGTCTGCAGACAGATCGCCATTGGCCAAGGTGCCGGTCACGGCCGTCACGCCGGCGAGGGGTTTTGCGATCGAGCGGGCAAAGGTGACGCCGACGAGGCCTGCAAGGCTCGCCATCACGAGGACGATCCCGGCGATGGTCAGACCGAGAGTGCCGATGGGCGCCAGCACCTCCGCCTCATCGATTTCCGAGATCAGCGCCCAGGTGGTGCCGGAAAATTCGAGCGGCTGGTATGCGCCCAAAATCGTCTTACCGCGATGGCTGACCGACCGGCCGATCCCGGTCTCGCCGCCGAGCGCGGCCGTGACAAGCTCGGTCTGCACTTCTTCACGCAAGATCGCTCCGCTGGCTGAATGACGGGCTTGATTGCGCAGCAGATAATCCTCACCGACGAGCAATAACTCCCCGGTCTCGCGCAAGCCTTTATTCTCCAGCAAGATCTCGTTCATGTTGTCGACGGGCATCTGGAACGCCAGTACGCCGATTGGCTGATCGTTGGCATCGAACACGGGCGTTGAGATGAAACTGGCGGGCGCGTCACCCGACGGCCCATAGGGGCGAAAATCAAAAAACGAGACAGACCGATGGGCGGTCTTGGCGGCCGCGTCCCGGAACGCGTGGGCAAGGTCGGTATCCTTCCAGGCGCCCCATTGCATATTGGTTGCAAAGTCAGATTCTTTGAACACCGAATAAACGAGATTGCCGTCCCGATCGAAGAGGAAGAGATCGTAATAGCCCCGGTCGTGTAGGAAGCGGCGGAACCAGGGATGATACTCACCATGGGCAATGTCATAGGCGGTGCCGGTGCTCGCCCGGTCAAGCGCGTCCTTCTCGCCGACGGGGTTCGGGTTATCGTCGATATAAGCACGGGTCAGTTTTTCCTCAGCATACGGACCTAAGGTAGTGAACGCGTTCGTGAAATCTGACAGGGCATCGCGCGTAAACGGCGCCTCAGACACAAAATCAAGGTCTGCCTCAATCGAATGCAGATACGATTCTAGTCTATGCGCGCTCGCATTGAGAACGGCGACGAGGGTTTCTTCCTCGTGCTTCAGAACGAGTTTTTTGCCAAGCACAAAGCTCGCAGCGCCCACCATGACGCCAACCAACAGGCACCCAACCACAATCATGGCGGGCAGTTTTACAGACAAAGACGTGTTTTTGAGATCGACCACGGCGCAGCAGGCTCCAACTATCAGTGCAAACTGCGCGGTTTGTATACAGACATGATTGACAAGCAATTAAGCATCGATCTCAGATGGATCAACTAGACTTAACGTATATCAATCTAGTTTGAAAAATTCTAAAACTGCTTTTCAGCAAACCTTTCAATCGGCCTATTACAAGCCCCCAGTTCTCCCCCCATTTACCGGAATGCCGGTATGAGAGCGAGCCTTGCCGAACGGAAACGGGGCCACTGCCGGGCTCAGGGTTCTTTGCGCTCAACCCCCTGATCCTCAGCAGCAGCCCCGTGGCCGGAGCAGGAGAGCCGGCGGCCGGCTCTCCTGCCTACACAGGTTACACGTCGCCCGAGTCGTAGCTGTCCGTGCTGTCGTAGGTGTCGGAGCTGTCAAGCGAGCCAAAGCTTGAGCTATCATAGCTCGACGAGGCGTAGTCCGTGCTCGTATCCATAGTCGGATACCCATCGCTCAGGGTGCTATCGAAGGCCTGATCGTCGGCTGTCGATTGCGCGGCCGCGCTGGCATCGGCATAGATCTCTGCCTCATCCATCATGCCTTCTTCCGCATAGGCCACCGCGTCGATCGCATTTTCCTCGGCGATTTCGGCATTCCAAGAGGCAAAGTCGAGATCGTTCACATCGCTGACCGTATCGTCGTATTCGGCCGTCACCTCAGCGCCTTCGGACTTTGCATCATAGAGCGCGGTTTCCGCATCCCGGGCATGCTCGAGGGCGGTGGCATAATCGCCTGCCTCAGTTGCCTGGGCTTGTTCGTTGCGATGGTATTCGGCCGTCGCGAGGGTGTCCTCAACGCGCTCTTGTTTTAACTCGGCGTCAAAATCATCGGCTGACGGATAAGCAGAGGCGCTATCGCTATTCCAAACCGTTTCCTGCACCTCAGGCTGAGCGACCGGTTCGACTGGAGCGACCGGTGCGACCGGCTCGGCAGGGGCGGCCGGATCGGCCGAGGCATAAGGGTCAGCTGGGCTGTAGGGATCGGCAGGCGCGTAGGGATCGGCCGTTTCAATTGGCTCACACACATAGCCGCCTTCGACAAAGCTGTCGAAGCTTGAATAGTCTTCAGCCTCAAGCATCATTAAAGCCGCTTCCATCTCGAATTGCTCGATCAGGTTGGCCATTTCAGCCTCGATCAGTGCTTCGACGAGCTTGATCTGCGCAAGCTCCGTCAGCAGAGCAATTTTTGCTGCATGCAATTCAATCAACAATTCTGCAGCACTTCCGGTT
>JBCDJA010000092.1:0-8294 GCA_038748465.1 Pseudomonadota bacterium | reverse complement strand
CTTTCGCCGGGCCCCTGCACCCCCAACGAGGCCGGCCTCTGCGTTGAGCTTATCCGCGAGGCCGCCGGCACAGTCCCGTTGCTTGGGGTGTGCCTTGGCCACCAATCCATCGGCCAAGCCTATGGTGGGCGGGTCATCCGGGCGCCGGAGTGCATGCATGGCAAGCTCTCCGAGATCGATCACGACGGCAGCGGTGTCTTCAAAGGCCTGCCCTCGCCCTTTACCGCAACGCGCTATCACAGCCTCGTGGTTGACGAGGCGTCCTTGCCGCCTGCCTTAACGATAACCGCACGCACCGCTGACGGGCTCATTATGGGGCTGCGGCACAAAAACGATCCGGTCTTCGGCGTGCAATTTCATCCCGAGAGCATTGCCTCGGAACAAGGTCACGCGCTGTTGCGCAATTTCCTCGACCTGACCCAAGGCTCAGACCGGAAAGCGGCGTGAGTGGCACCATGGACGCCCTGAAACCGATCCTTCAAACCCTCGGCCGGGGAGAGGCGTTGGGCCCCGACGAGGCGACGAAGGCGTTTGAAATCCTGATGGAGGGTGAGGCGACCGATGCGCAAATCGGTGCCTTCCTCATGGGATTGCATCGGCGCGGCGAAACCGTGGACGACCTCTCGGCCGCCGTCAGTGTGCTTCGCAAGGCGATGGTGCCAGTCTCGGCGCCCGAGGGGGCCCTGTGTAATTGCGGCACTGGAGGCGATGCGAAGGGCACGGTCAATGTGTCGACCGCCGCGGCCCTCGTCATCGCAGCCTGCGGCGTGCCGGTAGCAAAACATGGCAATCGCGCGCTCACCTCCCGGTCCGGCTCCTCACAAGTGCTGGAAGCGCTAGGCCTCAAAATCGATCTGTCCCCTGCCGATATCGAAACCGCGATCAAAGACATCGGGATGGGCTTTATGATGGCGCCCCAACACCACCCCGCCTTGCGGCATGTGGGCCCGGCGCGCATGCAAATCGGCTTTCGCACGATTTTCAATTTGCTCGGCCCGCTCCTCAATCCGGCCCGCGTCAAATTTCAGCTGCTTGGCGTCTTCGATCGCAAATGGCTTGAACCCATCGCCGAGACCGCAGGTCGGTCCGGCGCAACCCGGCTTTGGGTTGTGCATGGCTCGGACGGTATGGACGAGCTGACCACCACAGGCGAAAGCCATGTCGCTGAATGGCGGGACGGGGCCGTGCGAAGCTTTAAGGTCACGCCAGAGGACGCAGGGCTAGCGCGCGCTGACATAAGCCAGCTCAAGGGCGGCGATCCGGCCGCGAACGCCAAATCCCTCCGTGCCGTGCTCGCAGGCGAGGCCGGAGCCTACCGGGACATTGTTGTCCTCAACGCGGCAGGAGCGCTTGTCGTCGCCGGCAAGGCCCAAGATCTCAAATCCGCAGCCGCCTTGGCTAGCGAGGCGATCGATAGCGGTAAGGCGTTGGCGCTGCTTGATCGGCTTGCCGCCTTCACCCAGGAGCGTTCCCCTTCATGACGACCATCCTGGACCGGATCATCGCCTATAAGCGCGAGGAGGTGGCGGAACGAAAACAGGCGACATCCCGGGCCGAGCTTGACGCGCGCGTCGCTGCTGCCGGCGCACCTCGCGCCTTTGCCAAAGCGCTCAGACAGCGGATCGATGCTGGCGACTGGGCCCTCATTGCAGAAATCAAAAAAGCAAGCCCGTCCAAAGGCCTCATCCGAGCTGATTTCGATCCCCCCGCCCTGGCGGCTGCCTATCATGCCGGCGGCGCGGCTTGCCTATCGGTGCTGACCGACACCCCAAGCTTCCAAGGCGATGATGCGTTTCTGGCCGCCGCCCGCAACGCGGTGCCGCTGCCGGCCCTGCGCAAGGACTTCATGGTCGATCCCTGGCAAATCGCCGAAAGCCGGTCGCTTGGTGCCGATTGCATTTTAGTCATCATGGCGTGTACCGACGATATCCTCGCTGCAGAGCTGATGTCGGAAAGCGCGCGTCTTGGCATGGACGTTCTTGTCGAGGTGCATGACCGGCTTGAGCTCACGCGCGCGCTCGACCTTGGGGCAAGGCTGATCGGCATTAACAATCGCGACCTTAAAACCTTCAAAACCGCGCTCAGCGTTTCCGAGGAGCTGGCCGCTCACGTGCCGCAAGAGGTTTTGTTGGTCGCAGAAAGCGGTATTGCCGCGGCGGCCGATCTTGAGCGATTGGGGCAGGCGGGCATCCATGCCTTTCTCGTGGGCGAAAGCCTGATGCGGCAAACCGACGTCGCAGCCGCAACCGCGGCGCTTTTAGGACATCAACAAAGCCGCACCGCAAGCCCGGTGGCCGGCGACGAGCGCGAGGCCGCACCGTGAGCGATCTCACGCATTTCGATGAGAGCGGCAAAGCCCGCATGGTCGATGTGTCGGAGAAAGCGGAAACGCGGCGCACGGCGGTTGCCACAGGGCGTCTTGTTATGAGCGAGGCCGCCTTCGAGATCGTCCGTCAGGGGACGGCAGAGAAAGGCGATGTGCTGGGTGTTGCGAGGCTTGCCGGCATTATGGCGGCCAAACGCACAAGCGATCTCATTCCGCTTTGCCATCCGTTGCCGCTCGCAAAAGTTTCGCTTTCCTTTGAGTTCGATGACACGGCCCACGCGATCGACGCGAGCGCGGAGGCCAAGGTGACCGGTCAAACCGGCGTCGAAATGGAAGCGCTCACCGCTGTAACCGTCGCGTTGCTGACGATTTATGACATGGTCAAAGCAGCCGATAAGGGGATGCGGATCGAGGGGGTGTTTCTCGTCTCCAAGGACGGCGGGCGCTCCGGACCCTATGAGGCCCCCGAGCTCCCTAGGCCCGCGACGGGCACGCCAAAAGAGACCGAAGCGTCAGCCCCGCCGCCCGAGCGGCGGGCGCGGGGCCCTGCACCGCGCGAAATCAGGATGGCACCGGCAGGCCCGCCCCTTCAGGGAACGGAGCAAGATCTCTCGCGCTTGCGCGATTTCATGGCCTCGCGGGGGCTGAGAGCCACCGACTGGGCGAGAGAAGCTGGGGTCTCTTCAGGGTTTTTGTTTGGATTTCTGCAAGGGCGCTACCGCACGATCCCCACCGATTATCTTGAAAAGCTCGCCTCGGCGGCAGGGGTTCGGATCGAGGACCTGGTGGGGAGGCGGTCCCCGTGATCTCGGTCGACGATGCCCGGGCCCGCCTCGTCGCGGCGGTAAGACCGCTTCCGGCCGAAATCGTTGACCTTAAACAAGCCCATGGCCGAGTCCTCGCGGCAACGCTTCGTGCAGGGACCGACCAACCCCCCTTTCCGGCTTCGGCAATGGATGGGTATGCGCTGCGTGCCGAAGACGGGGCCGATGCGCTAGCGACCCTCGAGGTTATCGGCGAGGCGGCCGCCGGCCGGCCTTTCGATGGGAGGGTTGGCCCCGGACAAGCGGTGCGGATCTTCACCGGGGCCATCGTTCCCTCGGGGGCTGATGCCGTTGTCATGCAAGAGGACGCCGGGCGGGACGGCGGGCAGGTCACCCTGACCGTCCCCCTCAAATCCGGGCAGTTCGTTCGCCAGCAGGGCCTTGATTTTCGCGCCGGTGAGCCGCTCCTCGACGCTGGCACGCTGTTGCGCCCTGCCGCCCTGGCCCTCTGCGCGGCCATGGGGCATGCAACCCTCCCCGTCACGCGCAAGCCCCGTGTGGGCGTTTTGGCGACGGGGGATGAATTGGTTCGCCCAGGCACGGCGCTTGCCCCGGGCCAGATTGTTAACTCCAACACCTATGGTCTTATCGCCCTCCTTGAACGCTGGGGCGCGGCGCCCCTCGATCTCGGCATTGCCGCCGACACGCGGGCGAGCCTCGAAGCGGCGACGGAACGAGCGATGGGGTGCGATCTGCTGATCACCCTCGGCGGCGCGTCGGTCGGCGATCATGACCTGGTGCAAGAGGTTCTTGGCCAAGGCGGGATCGATTTTTACAAGGTCGCCATGCGTCCGGGCAAACCGCTGATGTTCGGCTCCACCGGCTCCGTTCCCTTACTCGGTTTGCCAGGCAATCCGGTCTCAAGCCTTGTCACCGCGATCCTCTTCGCCCTCCCCCTCCTCGCGACCTTGCAAGGACGCGCGGACGATCCCTTGGCCAAGGCCTTTGATGTCCTGCCCCTCGCCGGGGACATGCCGGCCAATGATCAGCGCCAGGACTACCGGCGCGCGCAGATTGTCGCCGCGCCGGACGGAACGCTGAGCGTTCGCCCCTTCAAGGTCCAAGACAGCTCGATGCTGCGGGTCTTCGCGACCAGTGATGCGCTCATCGAGCGTCCGCCCCATGCCCCGGCGGCTTGCACAGGCGAGCCCGTGCGCGTAGTGCGCCTCGACCTCATTTAGGCGATCGCGGCGCTTGACCGGAAAATAGAACACTCCTAGAACGTTTTTGATTTGTTCGGGTCGCCGGTGGCGTGGCCCGCCGCGTTATCGGGCAGCATTGTGCGCCGGCCCCTTGGTGTTTTCGTGCGGCTGTTGATGGTCGCAGCCCATTTCATTGTCGCGCCCGGAGGGGATCGGATGCTCACAAAAAAACAACGCCAACTCTTACTCTTTATCCACGAGCGCATGAGCGAGACTGGTGTGGCGCCGTCTTACGACGAAATGAAAGACGCGCTGAACCTGAAGTCAAAGTCCGGCATTCACCGCCTGATCGGCGCTTTGGAGGAGCGGGGCTTTATTCAACGCATGCCCCACCGCGCCCGCGCGATTGAAATCAAGCGGCTTCCGGAGCCGGTGGGCGGCGCGTCGTCAGGCGGAGCGTTTGGGGGTAAAGCAGGCCCGCCACCGAGCCGCGAGGCCGGATTCCGCCCCAGCATTATCGAGGGCAGCCTCGGCCAGCGGCATGGCGAGGCGGAGGGCCTTGAGGAGGACAGCGAAGAGATTCCGATGCTGGGCCGCATTGCGGCGGGCACACCCATTGAGGCGATCTCCCACGCCTCCCACGTGATCGAGTTTCCGCGCAGCGCGCTGGGCCATGGCGAGCATTACGCCCTCGAGGTGGCGGGCGATTCGATGCTCGAGGCGGGGATCTTGGACGGCGACATTGTCATTTTGGAGCGATGCGATACCGCCGCTAGCGGAGACATTGTGGTCGCCCTCGTGGACCGCGAGGAAGCGACCTTAAAAAAGCTGCACAAAAAGGGCGATAACGTCGCGCTGGTGCCCGCTAACAAAGCCTACGAAACCCGGATTTACGGTCCGGACCGGGTGCAGATCCAGGGCCGGATGGTCGCCCTCTTGCGGTATTATTGACACTCATTATTGGGCCTCATCATTGGGCAAGGTGAGGCGCGCAATAATCAGCACCCCGCCCCCCGTCACCGCTGGCCTGCGGCGCGCCGGTAGCACTGTGGCCCATTGGCTCGCCGGCCTGGGTCCAAGGGCGTAAGCCGCTCTCGCCGCGGACAGTCCGTACACGAATGCCTTCGTCACCGAGCCACAGCGCATGCGCTCCCTGAGCCGATAGGGCTGGCGGATCGATGACGAGCCCACCCTTGGCCTCAATGCTGCGGCGACACCCGCATGGCAGGGGATGGCGCGAGAGGACAATCGCCGCGCCATCGCATTCATCGAGCACGGCGCGGCGG
Source organism: Pseudomonadota bacterium (assembly GCA_038748465.1). Classification (GTDB taxonomy): domain Bacteria; phylum Pseudomonadota; class Alphaproteobacteria; order M2410; family M2410; genus JBCDJA01. Next base: position 2,716 of record JBCDJA010000092.1, on the reverse strand, counting down.
TGCTTGACCACCAGCAAATAGGTGTCGCTCCCCGCAAGCTCGACCTTGCACGCCTCCCGCTCACAGGCAATGGCCGGGGCCCCATCGCTCGCCTCCTCGCCGAGCCCGTCGCGGCGTAACCATTGATCGAGCGCATAGGTCGACCGGCCCTGCTTAAAGACCGCCCGCTCGCCGGTGACGGTTTTGACCGCAAGCGCCCGGCCCCTGTCATCGATGAGAATATCGGGGCGCTCGCCCAAGCCGATGAAAAACACGCTGGCGACCATTGCCACCGCCCCGGCATAGCGCCAGCGCTGCTGCCAGATGATGAGCCAAAGGGCGCCGCCGATCAGGCTTAGGATGAAGACCGTTGGCAGCGCACCGATGGCGGTCGTCGCCCCGGCAAGGCCGCTGACCCAGCGCGCGATCCCCACAAGGGCAGACAAGCCCTCCCCCATAATCGCCAAGGGAACGGCCTCAAACCCAAACGGCATCGCCACAAAGGTCGCAACAGCCGCTGGCATGATCAGGACAGTGACCAAAGGCATCGCGAGCAGATTGCCGAGCAGCCCATAATTGGCAATCTGATTAAAATGGAAGGCCGCGATGGGCCCGGTCGCAAGGCCTGCAAGCAGCGTGGTGGTCCCAATCGCGAGCCAAAATTTCCCGACCCGGGAAGCAACGCCGCCAAGCGCCCGACCGGCCAAGGGCCTGCGGAGCGTTGTCTCGTCCGGCCCGGGCGCCGCCCGCCGATACCACTCGATAGACGCTACAAGCACGGTCACCGCCGCAAAAGACAGCTGGAAGCCAGCATCGAAAACACTCTCTGGGCGGAAGAGAAGAATAAGCGTCGCCGCCGTGGCAACCAAGCGCAAGGAGATCGCGCGCCGGTCGATCAAGATGGCGATGAACATAAGGGCGAGCGTAATGAAGGCGCGTTGGGTGGAGACAGCCGCCCCGGACAACACCAAATAGCCAAAAGCGCCAATAAGACCGCCGATTGCAGCCGCGTGTTTGATCGAGCGGTCGCTCAACCTCGTCGGCACAAGCGCCCCCAGCACCCGAAGACCGGCAAACACCAGCCCGCCGAAAAGCCCCATATGCAATCCCGATATGGCCAGGATGTGCGCAAGACCCGCATCGCGCAGCGCCTCTTCTAACTCCTCGGTTATGCCATCGCGCTTGCCAACGATGAGGGCCGCGGCAAGCGACGCCTCGGCGCCCACAAGATGGCGGTCAATGCGCTCGACGATCCGTTCGCGCACTCGCTCGATGAGCGTCCCGATCGGTCGCTCCAGATCGGGCGGTCGGTCGATGAGGCGCGGGCTCATCGTGCTCCAAGCCATGCCCTGGATGCCTTTGAAATAGACCCAACGGCGATAATCGAACCCGCCTGGCTCGGTGGCCTGGGGGGCCGGATAGACCGACGCAAAGAGAAAAATCGCATCGCCCGGCCGCACGGGCGGTCGGCTCGCGCGCTTTTGATAGTTGCCGCTCCACCGAACCCGCAAATCAAGCCTTCGGGGCAGGTTTTTGAGCTCGCGCTCGGAGCCAATTTTGAGCGGCCGAACAATGAATTTTTCGCCCGTATCGGTCCGCTCGCGCGAGAGCACCAGGGCCTCAAGGGGCACGCGCCCAAGCGCCTCGGTAACCGTGGGTGCCTTCAACGACTGGGTGCGCCATTGCGCGGCGGCAAAGCCAACACCGACAAGCGCCAAGGCAACAAGGGCGCAACGGGCGGTATGCCTGCCTGGATGCTCGCCTGGCGCGGCCCCCCGATGCCGCCCAGTGAGCCACACCAAACCCAGCGCCGGGCCAAGCGGCAGGACAACAGCCCACAGCCCGTTTGGCTCCGAGCGAAGCGAGAAATACGCCGCAGAACCGAGCGCCAACAACACCGGCGTCCAAAGCGGCAACCGATGCGCCTCGCCGATTAAGGTCGCATCGAGCGCCAAAATGAGGCGCCGCCAGGCACGCCGCAAAGCCTGGGCCCACGCTGGCAAGGCCTCGATGGCCCTAAACTTTCGAGGGATTTGCTGCCCCGCAGCAAACTCCCTATGGTCAGGCTCTGGCAGCGCTGCCTCCTCGCACTAGAAAGCCTCTTCAAGACCCATGTCCGCCCTAACACCAACCGAGCCGCCGGTGATCACGCGCTTCGCCCCATCACCGACCGGATTTTTACATATTGGGGGCGCCCGGACCGCGCTTTTCAACTGGCTATTTGCCCGCCACACCGGCGGCGCGTTTCGGCTCAGGATCGAAGACACGGACCGGGCCCGGTCAACACCCGAGGCAATCGAGGCCATCCTGGAGGGCTTGACCTGGCTTGGACTGGCTTGGGACGGGGAGGTTGTCTATCAGTCGGCGCGCGCCAGCCGTCATTGCGAGGTCGCAGACGCCTTGCTCGCTGCCGGGCAAGCCTATCGGTGCTATGCAAGCCCCGAGGACCTTGAGACGATGCGCGCCGAGGCAAAAGCCGCCGGCCGGCCAGCCCGATATGATGGCCGCTGGCGCGATAGGGACCCAAGCGAGGCCCCTGCGGACACCAACCCAACCATTCGGCTCAAGGCGCCGCTCGACCGTCCAACCATCGTGCGGGATGTTGTGCAAGGCGACGTAACATTTGCGGCCGATGCCCTTGATGACATGGTTCTCGTGCGCAGCGATGGCACGCCGACCTATATGCTCGCGGTCGTCGTGGACGATCATGATATGGGTGTCACCCATGTGCTGCGTG
>JBCDJA010000091.1:0-8362 GCA_038748465.1 Pseudomonadota bacterium | reverse complement strand
GGTGAGCACGATCATGTAGCTCACAGCCGCTTCATCGAAGGTGGCCATAGCCTCCCGGTCGACCGGTTTAAGCCCGTGGCGGGCATCGACAAGCAAGTGAATCCGCGTCAGCGGTTGCCGGCCGCGCAGAAAATCGAACACCAATTTCGTCCACGTCTTCACATCGGATTTCGAGGCCCGGGCATAGCCATAGCCGGGAAGATCGACAAGCCTCAGACCCTCGGTCAGTGCAAAGAAGTTGATCTCGCGGGTCCGCCCCGGGGTGTTGGAGGTGCGGGCAAGGGTCGTCCGGTTGGTCAGTGCATTGATGAGGCTTGATTTGCCCACATTCGACCGGCCGGCAAAGGCAACCTCCGGAGCCCCGGCGGCCGGAAGATTGGTCATTTTCGTGGCGCCTTGGAGAAAGCGCGGCTCCTGGGCAAAGAGCCAACGGCCGCGGGCAAGCGCCTTGGCATCTAGCGCCGTCTCATCGGGCCGGTTTTCATCGGGCGCGTTTTCATCTGGCCCGTTGTTTTTTGGAGCGTTGGCCTCCGGCCCGTTGGTGTTTGGCCCGTCGGCATTTGGCCCATCGGCGTCGGGATCGGGCAGGTTAGGCGTCACCGCCCGTCCTGCCTTCCTTTTGGCTGTCCGATTTGGCCGGCGCGTCCTTGCCGGAAAACTTCGCGCCGGAACTTGCTCCTGCCGATTTGAGGCCACCGACCAATTTATCGAGTTTCATATTTTCGATCAGCGTCACCTCAACACCCATCCGCTTCATGATCACATATTGTTGGACCAGGGATAAAAAGTTGTTCCAGGTCCAGTAGATCACCAGCCCGGCGGGGAAGGTGGCGAGTAGGAAGGTGAAGAGGATCGGCATCAGATTAAAAATGCGTTCTTGGATGGGGTCCGTCGGCGGCGGGTTCATCTTCATTTGAACCCACATGGTAATGCCCATAATGAGCGGCCAAATGCCGATGCCCAAAAACTGCCCGATCACCGGGATCGCCGTCGGCTCGTAGGGGAGGAGGCCAAAGAGGTTAAAAATGCTGGTCGGGTCCGGCGCCGACAGGTCTTGGATCCAACCGAAAAACGGCGCGTGACGCATTTCGAGCGTCACATAAAGCACCTTATACAGAGCAAAAAATACCGGTATCTGCACAAGGATCGGCAAGCAGCCTGCCGCAGGGTTGACCTGCTCCTTCTTGTAAAGGGCCATCATCTCTTGCTGCATCTTCGGCTTATCTTCTTTATACCGATCACGGATTTCAATCATCCGCGGTTGCAGCTTCTTCATCTTGCTCATGGCCGCGTAAGACTGATTGGCAAGGGGGAAAAAGATCAGTTTCACGATGACGGTGACAATCAGGATCGAGACCCCGAAATTGCCGATCAGCTGACCAAAGAATTCAAGGGCCCGGAAGAGCGGCCGCGTCAGGAAAAAGAACATGCCCCAGTCGATCGCCAGATCGAAACGGGGAAAGCCCTCCTCCTGTTTGTACATATTGACGACGTCGAACTTCTTCGCGCCGGCAAAGAGTTGGTTGGTCGCCAAGGCGGTGGCGCCGTCTTGGATCAAGGTGGCGCTCTGGGCCTGGAAGGAGGAGCGGTAAAGGTCTTGCTGCTGGCCGTAGACATATTCCCCGATAAAGCCCTTGCCCTGCTCGGGGACGAACGCCGCCATCCAATATTTGTCGGTAATCCCAATCCAGCCGGATGTGCCGGGCGACCGGAAGGGCTCGTCGGCTTTGGCGATCTTACGATATTTTTTCTCGGTCTTTTCGTCGTCGAAAACGCCGATGAAGCCTTCGTGCAGGATATAGATCGAGCGGCCTTCGGGCAGGCCCTTGCGTTGCACGAACCCATAGGGCGTCAGGGCGATGGTGCCGCCGGTGCGGTTCTCAACGCTCTGTTCGATGTTGAAAACATACCAATCGTCGATTGAGATCGTCCGGCGGAAGATCACCCCCTCGCCGTTGTCCCATTCGAGGGTGACAGGGGTGTCCTTGCTCAAGCTTTGCGAGCCCTCAGCCAGGCTCCATTGGGTGTTGAGATCAGGCGTCTTGACCTGTCCGGTCGGGTCCACCCAGCCAACGGTCGCGTAAAACGCCTTTGGGCCTTTGCGGGGATTGAGGACTTTGACTTCCTCGGTGCCGCCCAAGGTGACGGTGTGGTCCTTGAGCCGCACATCGTCCACCAGGCCGCCGACAAGCGAAATCGACCCGTCCATATGGGCGTTATCGAAGGTCACCCGCGGGACGGCCTGTAGCGCCGTCTGCCGGTCGAGCGCCACACCCTGGCCGGCAAGGCCAAATTGTTCAAAGGGGCTCACGGTGCCGGGGGCGCTGGGCACCGTGCCGTCCGGGAGGGCCTGGCCTTGGATCGTTTGCTGCTGGGCCGGCTGCACCGGCTCCGGCGGCGGCATCAGTAGCGTCCAGATCAGTAGGACTGCGATCGATAGGATCGCAGCGAGAAAATAATTCCGGTTATCCATCCCGATGCTCGTTTGTCACCCGCCGTTCTGAGCGTGCCCCAAAGGCTGGTCTGCGCCCAGACGCTTTGCTTACCCTGTAGGCTCTTTGCCTTGACCCGCATGCTTTGCTTAGAGCAATGGGGGCCGATTGGAACCGGCTCGGTTCGGCGGTGATTGGCAGCGCCCAAAATGCACGGGGCGCCCGATAGGTCTCCAAGGCTTATGCGTTTTCCGGCGCTCTATCTATCATGGTTTCCGGGCTTGTGGACCCCGGCACCCATGCGATTTGCCGCACAGCATGGGCTGTTTGCCGGCGGCACCGGATCGTAACCCTCGCTCGCCCCAAGCCATCCTACCGGATGACAGCGGGTGAGGCGCCGCAGCGCCAGCCAAATGCCGCGGAACGGACCGTGGGTTTTAAGGGCCTCGATGGCATAGGCCGAGCAGGTCGGCTCAAACCGGCAGCGTCCCGGCAGCAGGGGCGAAATCGCGTACCGATAGAGGATGATCGGCGCAATCAGGATCCGCGTCAGGCCAGCCCTTAAAGCGGAAAGAAGACGGGACACGGGGATGATTGCCTCACATTTTGACGGGGGATGGCTTTGCCGGTCCGCCAGCCTTGGCGGCGTGTTTGGGCCGCTGATGCCCGCGGCGGCGTTTACCCCTCGGAGTATGGACTGCCGTCAGGGCTTCTTTCAAATCAACAAGCAAGGCCTGGAAAGGTCGGTCCGGCGTTTCTGCCCGAGCGACCAGGACGTAATCAAATCCCGGTCGCGCGAGGCGGGGTAAAATCTCCCGCGCGGCTTCCCTGAGGCGCCTTCTGGCGCGGTTTCGCACAACCGCGCCCCCGACTTTCTTGGTGGCGGTAAAGCCCAGCCGCACGGTTCTCTTGGCATCGCGATCCGGATTGGGCGCGCATTGGACGGCAAGGCCAGGGCGCGCGGCCCAAGCGCCCCGTTGCACGCGGATAAAGTCCGCCCGCCGCTTCAGGCGTTCAATGGCATCAAAAGAGGGGTCGCTGGCCTCGTTCGTCATGGCGCGATCATGGCCGGCCTCATCGCGCTCTGGCGCGCTGACGACGAGAGGGGTCAGGCACTGAGGCGTTTACGGCCTTTTGCGCGGCGGGCGTTAATCACCCGGCGCCCGGCCTTAGTGGACATCCGATGCCGAAACCCGTGGCGTCGCTTGCGGACGATCCGGCTCGGTTGATAGGTGCGTTTCACGCGATCTCTCCGTTCCTGGGCACGCCGTATCTGCGCGCCTCGACAGGCGGCGGTGTATAGGCGCGCTCAAGGCGTTTTGTCAATTCCGTTACTGGGTCTGCACGGCCTTCACCCAACCGATCAAGACCTCTCACAAGCGGGTGAAGACCTCTCCATTCAGCGATTTTATCGGATACATGAAGGGCTCCCGTGAGGCGAGCGCCCTGCCACCATGGCAAAGCCTTGCTGCACCGCTGAAAAAGGAGAGGTCGATGCTTGCTGCCACCCGCCGTTCTGTGCTGACCGGTTTTGCTGCCGCCCCCGTGCTCGCCCTTGGGGCTGCCACGCCCGCTTTTGCATCGCTGGCGCAGACTTTCGCCGCGGCTGCCGCGCCAGGCGAAGGCGCGAGGGTGGATAACGCGGTTTGGACGCAGTTCATGCAGACCTATGTGATCGCCGATCCGAGCGGGGTTGATCTCGTCCGCTACGGGGACGTCACGGCCGGCGACCGCGAGGCGCTCAAGGCGTATATCGCGATGCTGGCCGGCACCGACCCGGCGAGCCTCGATCGGGACGAGCAATTCGCGTATTGGGCCAATCTTTACAATGCGGTCACGATCGAGGTGGTGCTCGACGCCTATCCCGTATCCAGCATCAAACGCATTAATCTCGGCGGTCTGTTTGGCGGGCCTTGGAAAAAAGAATTGGTCACCGTCAACGGCACGCCCCTCTCGCTCGATAACATCGAACACGACACCATGCGGCCCGGCTGGGGCGATCCGCGGGTGCATTATGCGGTCAATTGCGCCTCAATCGGGTGCCCCAATCTAGGCACACGCGCCCTTACCGGTACCACGCTGAGCGATGATCTCGATGTTCGGGCACGCGCTTATGTCAACAATAAACGCGGCGTTACGGTGGAGGGTGAGCGGATCATTGCGTCAAAAATCTATCGATGGTTCCAAGAAGATTTCGGCAATAATGAAGCCGGCGTCCTACAGCACTTGCGTCAATATGCTGACGATACCCTAGCAGAGCGGCTCGCCGGCCGGTCTTCCGTCGACAGCTATCGCTACGATTGGGCACTTAATGATGCCTCCATCCAACCCAGCTAAGGCACGCCTTGTGCCCGCCTGAAGGAGACTTGCGATGAACGAGACAACCCCCACAACCGGCGCTGAAGCCCCCAAGAAAAAAGGGGGGCTTGCGCGCCTCGTTCCGCTCGCGGTCATCGGGGCTGCCCTTGCCGCCTTTTTTGCTTTTGACCTCAACGCCTATTTCACGCTCGATGCGCTGAAAGAGAATTACCAAAGGCTGAGAGATCTTGGCACCGCCTATCCGGTGCTGGCGCCCGTTGGGCTTGTGGTTGTCTATGCGCTGCTTGTTGCGATGTCCTTTCCCGGAGCCTCCATTCTGACGATTGTTGCAGGGCTGATGTTCGGTACCGTGATCGGAGGTATTGCAGTGCTGTTTGGGGCCACCATCGGCGCCACTTTGATCTTCTTGGCAGCTAAAACCGCTCTGGGCGAGAGCTTGCGAGAAAAAGCAGGTCCCTGGCTTAAAAAATTCGAATCCGGCTTCCAGGAAAACGAATTCAACTACCTGCTGATCCTGCGTCTCGTCCCGGCCTTCCCATTTTGGATTGTTAATCTGGCTCCGGCGCTTTTGGGCATGAAACTCCGCAATTTCGTCGCGGCTACCTTCATCGGTATTATTCCGGGCACGTTTGTTTATGCAGGCGTGGGTAACGGTGCCGGCAAGATCATCGAAGCCGGTGGCGATCTTGAATTGTCCGGCTTGTTGCTGCAGCCCCAAGTGCTCGGCCCCATTGTCGGCCTCGTTGTGTTGGCTTTGATCCCCATCGCCATCAAAGCCGTGCGCGGCAAAAGAGGTCTGCCGGAAGCAGCGGAGGCGGAGTAACACGCCAAGGCGCGTGGGCTGGAGGCCATTATGAATACCATCAAAACAGAACTCATTGTCATCGGTGCCGGGTCCGGCGGGCTTTCGGTTGCGGCGGGCGCGGCCCAAATGGGCAAGGACGTGACCTTATTTGAGAAAGGCAAAATGGGCGGCGATTGCCTCAACTATGGCTGTGTGCCCTCCAAATCCCTGATCGCGGCGGCCTCGCGTGCCCATGCCATGGCCCATCCGGGCGTTTTCGGGATCGGCCCCGTTGCCCCCGAGATCGATTTTGCGGCGGTCAATGCCCACGTCCACCAAGTCATTGCAGCGATCGAGCCCCACGACAGCCAAGAACGGTTTGAGGGATTTGGCGTCAAGGTCGTCCGCGAGGCTGCGGCGTTTTCCGGCAAGCGGACGGTGGTTGCAGGCGATACGCAATACGAGGCCAAGCACATCGTTGTGTCGACCGGATCGCGCGCCGCTATTCCGCCGATCCCTGGTCTTGAAACCGTCCCCTATCTGACGAACGAGACGGTCTTTAATCTCACCGAGCGTCCGGACCATTTGATCGTGATCGGGGGTGGGCCCATCGGGGTCGAACTCGGCCAGGCCCATCGCCGGCTCGGCTCGGATGTGACCCTCATTGAGGGCTTTAAGGTGATGGGTAAGGACGATCCTGAGCTGGTTGCAGTTGTCCTGGAGGCCATCAAGGCGGACGGCATCGATGTGCGCGAGGGGGCCAAGGTTGCCAGCGTTTCAGGTGAGGCCGGCGCCATTACGGTCACGCTCGAGGGTGGCGAGACCGTCAATGGGTCCCATCTCCTGCTCGCGGCCGGCCGGCAGCCCAATGTGGATGGGCTTAATCTGGAAGCTGCCGGCATCGCCTACACCAAACAGGGCATTTCTGTCGACGGACGGCTGCGGACATCCAACTCGCGGGTCTATGCAATCGGAGACGTGGCGGGCGGCCTGCAATTTACCCATGTCGCCGGGTATCACGCCGGCATTGCGGTACGGAACATTTTGTTCAAGGTCCCGGCCAAGGCCGATACGTCAGCCATCCCCTGGGTCACCTATACCGATCCGGAATTGGCGCATGTCGGCATGACCGAGGCTGAGGCCCGCAAAGCCTATGGCGATAAGGCGACGGTGGTCCGTTGGGCGCTTGACGAGAACGACCGCGCCCAGGCCGAGCGCGATACCCGCGGCTTCATCAAAGCGGTGATCGGGCCCGGTGGGCGCATTAAGGGGGCAAGCATTGTCGGCGCGAAAGCCGGAGAGCTCATTCAACCGTGGGTGCTGGCTCTTTCCCAGAAGCTGAAGATTTCAGCCTTTACCGGCATGGTGGCGCCCTACCCGACCCGGGGCGAAATCGGCAAACGGGCGGCCGGCGCCTATTACACGCCGGTACTCTTCAGTCAGCGGACGCAAAACATCGTGCGTTTGCTGGGCGTGTTCGACTAATTTATAGTGCAAGATAGCCGGGGTGCGCGGGACACCCCCTTATGGGGGCCCTAGCCCGAAGGGCCTGAGGGAAGTATGGGCGAGCGGAATATCGATCGATGGCCTAAAGCTATCGACGACGACACCAAAGGCGGCGAGCGTGGGACTGCAAGTTCCGGCTTTCGCGGCGCTTTGCGCGTGGCCGGCCGGCGCCTTGGCGGTGCCGTTCCCAGCCTTCGTCACTCGCTGTCCGGTAAACTTCTCGTACTGACAATAGCCTTTGTGATGCTCAGCGAAGTGCTGGTCTATCTGCCTTCGATTGGGCGCGCGCGGGAGGTGTATCTTACCGAGCGGCTAGAGGCGCTGGAGGTGGCGGTTTTGGCGCTTGAGGCAGGCGAGCCCGGGCAGATCGAGCCCGATCTGACCCGCCGTCTGCTGATGCAGGCGGGCGTCTCGTCGATCGCGCTCAAAAATGAGACCGTGCGCGAATTTTATCTCGCGCAGATGCCGCCTCAACCTGCCGCGATTTACGATCTGCGCACCACCGGACCGCTCGATTCCATCATGGACGCGTTCGACAGCCTCTTGGCGCCGCCAGGCCGGTCCATCATGATCCGGGGCGATGCGCGGTTTCGCGAGGGGGCGTTCTTCGAGATTGTTCTACCGGAAGATCCGTTGAGGGAGTATTTACGCACTTTTTCGCGCAACATTTTGCTGCTGTCGATCTTTATTTCCGTGTTCACGGCGGCCCTCGTCTATATCAGCCTCACCCTCTTTCTCGTGCGCCCCATGCAGCGGATTACCCAAAGCATGGTCTCGTTCCGCGACGATCCCAACGATGGGCGACGGATCATGAAGCCGACGGACCGGCTCGACGAAATTGGCATCGCCCAGCGCGAGCTTGCGGCCATGCAGACGGACCTGCGCTCGGCACTGCAGCAAAAGTCGAGGCTGGCCGCGCTCGGCACGGCGGTGAGCAAAATCAATCACGACCTGCGCAACATCCTCGCCTCGTCCCAGCTTATCTCCGACCGATTGGCGCAAAGCGAAGACCCGCTTGTCATTCGTCTCGCGCCCAAGCTTGTGGGCTCAATCGATCGAGCCGTCGATTTGTGCACCAACACCTTGAAATACGGCAAGGCGGAGGAGGCGGCCCCCCGGCCCCGCTCGTTCAACCTCGCGGCTTTGATCCGCGATGTCACGGTGACAGCGGGCCTTGGCGAGGGGGGGGGATGTGGCGGTCGATGCCCGGCTTCCCGAGGGGGCGGCCCTCTACGCCGATCCAGACCCTGTGTTCCGGATTGTGCTTAACTTATTTCGCAACGCCGCCCAGGCTCTTCGGACCCTGCCGGAGGGGCGCGAG